>JACQOU010000315.1 GCA_016207775.1 Deltaproteobacteria bacterium | reverse complement strand
GCTGGATGCAAAAAGAAAAGGAAGTCCGATTGCAGCTGTTTATCCAACGGATGGTCCAGCCCTTATTCCTTCACCGATTGCCATTTTATCGTCGACCAAACAGCCTGAATTGGCCAGGCAGCTCTACGATTTCATGCTCACCGAGGAGGCTCAAAAATCTATTGTGCGAGGACGAATGTATTCACCCGTTCTGGAAGTCTGTCCCACAGACGCAAGACCCTTTAGGCTGGTTCTCGCTTCGTCTCTTCAGTGGAATGCTAAGGTAATGGAGGAGATCTTTGCGCAAAGAGACGAAATAAAGAAGAAATTTATTTCCGTTGTATTGAATTAAGTAATGATGATCACTAAAAGCTTGCGTGTCGTTTTCTTTGCTTTGTTGGCGATACTGTTTGCTTTAACCGTCTTTCCATTGATAACGCCTGTCTGGCGATTAGTACTGAACTGGCCAGTATTCTCAGTAATCGTGGACGCAGTCAATCTGACCTCCGCGGTGCAAACCATTACCATGTCCGCGCTTTCACTTCTGTTGGGGCTATTCATTGCATTACCCCTAAGCTGGCTTCTCGTCTGCACCGATCTGAGTCAAAAAAATACATTCAGAAATATTTTGTTTTTTCCGTTTGTCCTTCCTCCCTATCTTTATGCTATTGCTTGGGCCACTTTGGCTGTGCCGGGGGTGGGTCTGCTTAACCGGTGGCTCGGTAACATTTTTAACGTCTATTCCTTGTGGGGATTGGCGTGGGTGTTAGCGTGTAGCTATCTCCCCGTACTGCTTTCTTCAATATGCCACGCCTTGGAATCGATGGATCCTTCCTTGGAGGAGGCTGCGCGCGTTTTTGGCGCTTCTCGAGCAAAGGCCTTTTTTAAAATTGTTCTACCCTGTATTTTCCCAGCCATCGCTTCCTCATCATTGCTTTTTTTGCTTGCGGCCATTTCAGCATTCGATATTCCCGCTCTCATCGGGATTCCCGCACGTTACTACGTTTTAACAACTCGAATTTACACGTATGCCAAAATGGGAGGCCTCTTTGGTATTGATCAAGCGTTTGCCCTTTCGACGACATTACTTTTAAGCGCCGGCCTTTTTCTGTTTTTGAATGAAGTCATCAGGAAACGCTTCCAGCAAAGGCTACTCAGTGGAAAAGTTCCCCGGCGCTCTGTGGTTCATTTGCGTCGCTTGCGTATTCCGCTGCTGTGTCTGGCCGTGTTTGCTTGCTTTATTTTGGTAGTCCTTCCACTGGGTGCCATTATTACCAGCTCCTTTTTGCGTCTTGCGGGCAAGATTAGCTTGGATAATTTTACTTTTGAAAATTATCGTTATCTTTTTTCTATGCCCGAAACCTCACGAGCCCTCACGAACTCTCTGATGTGTGCTGCCATTTCAGCGTTTTTCTGTACGGTAATTGGTTTTGGGGTGAGCTATTTTAAGGACCGAACTTCCCTGCGATTTAGAAATTTATGCCTCCGACTAGCCACTTTCCCGTATGCAGTGCCTGGTACTGTTCTCGCTTTAGCTCTCATTGTTAGTTATGGTTCGGGCTGGGGTGTTGAACAAATTGCTCTCCTCGGTTCGCCTCTGCTTCTATTGATCGCCTACTGCTCGAAATATTTGGCGCTGTCGGTACAAGCGCTTACCCCGGCACTTTCATCCGTCGACCCAGTGCTGGAAGAGTCGGCTCGTGTTTGCGGGGCAGGTCCCTGGAAGACTATTCGCAGAATACTTGTTCCCATTCTACGACCTGTGCTAGTGAGTGTTTTTATTCTAACTGCAATGCCCGTATTGTCGGAACTTACCATGTCCGTACTCCTTGCCGGACCTGGCACGGAAACCATTGGAATGCTTCTTTTCCAGTTGCAAGATTATGCGAACCCGTTGGCTGCTTGCAGTCTCGCAGTTTTGTTGCTCATTTTCTTACTGTGTACTGTTCCCCTTATTAATCGAATGTTGCAAGGAGAGCGAATGTGAGTCGGGTTGAACTTCGAGAAATCCAAAAGCTCTACGGTTCTTTGGCCGTTGTTAAGCAAGTCAGTTTAGTGGTGAATGAGGGAGAATTTGTTACGCTTCTTGGACCCTCCGGATGTGGCAAGACTACCCTGCTCAGAATGATTGCTGGTCTGGAGCAACCCTCTAGCGGAGCGCTTTGGATTGGTGATGAAATTGCCTTTAGTTCGGAGCAAGAAATTTGCATTGCGCCCGAAAAGAGGGGATTGGGCATGGTTTTTCAGAATTACGCTATCTGGCCTCATATGAGTGTACTGGAAAACGTGCTGTTTCCGTTGCGTTGTCATCATGTGCCTCGCACTGTGGCTCGAGAAAGGGCGTTGCGCGCATTGGCTGCTGTCCAACTAACGGAGCTAGCAAACAGAAAGCCGCACCAGCTATCGGGTGGTCAGCAACAAAGAGTGGCTTTGGCGCGTGCGCTTGTCGCTGAACCGCGAGTGCTGCTTCTGGATGAGCCGCTATCCAACCTGGATGCGAATCTTCGAAATGAAATGTGCGATGAGTTTATCAGTATCAGAAAAAAATATCCCGTGACGATGATCTACGTCACCCATGATCAAAGCGAAGCATTCCGATTAAGCGACCGGATTGCACTGATGAATAAGGGAGAGATGGTTCAGATAGATACTCCTGAGGCGCTCAGGCAGTCTCCTCAGAACGATTTTGTAAGGGGTTTTTTACTACTTAAATAGGGCAATCAAGGCAAAAATGAAGCCGGTGACAGACGTGAACCAGCCTGTCCACATGAAAAATTCCTGCATGAACTTACGGTAGTTAAATTGCACATTGATGATATCCCCGTCTTGCAGTCGGGGGATATTGCCTCCATCCTCAATAAGATCTTCAAGGTCGACTTTTAGGGCAGCCTTCACTGCGCGTCGCCTAATAATAATCCCATTCAGCTTGGTCATGTCGGAATACCCACCGGCATATAGAATTGCGAACAGAAGGTCGGTGCCTTCCGGGTAATAATGGATTCCCTGTTGAGGAATGGCTCCGAAGAGAAGCACTCTCATGAGGAGCTTGCCGTAACCAGCGCCGTGAACATATTCACCGGATCCATGGGTCTCTACTGGCGCAATCTGTGTATACCTGTCTGCGACAGACTCAGCGAAACCTACGGTAGATGAAAGAGTAAAACAAAACAGCAATGCCCAAACAATCAGGATGTTATATTTTTTCATCGTTTGATCTGAGGACGGATTAATTATTATTATATCAGACCAGGCTAGCCCTTGAGCCGTTTCCAATTTTCCAGTAGGTGCACCATTAGACGCACCATGACACCGGAAGCAAATTTCTGTGAATGATAATTAACGTCCTTGCGATGATAAGAAGCTCCGGCAATATCGCAATGTGCCCAAGGGAATTTGGGAGAAACGAAAAATTTAAGAAATGCTCCACCCTTGCTGGCCCCTGCTTCTCGTATCCCAATGTTTTTTATATCGGCGACCGAGCTCTTAAGGTCTTCTTCGAATTCTTCGAAAAGCGGAAGTTCCCACACCCTTTCACCTGTAACGCGGGACGATTCGCGCAACCTGGCGACCAGTTCATGATGAGTTCCCATAATACCGCAAGCCGTAGTTCCGATTGCGTCCACGACGGCGCCAGTTAAGGTAGCAAAATCAATAATGGCCTGCGGCTCATGTTTTTGTGCATACTCGAGAGCATCCGCCAAAATGAGACGTCCTTCGGCATCGGTATTAATAACCTCCACCGTTTTTCCGCTCAGGCTTCGGGCGACATCTCCCGGTTTTTGTGCCCGTCCACCCGGCATATTTTCCGCGGCAGCGATGAGACCCAAAACATTCAACGGAAGTTTGAGCTTTGCAACTGCTTGCATGATGCCAGCGACTGCCGCAGCTCCCATCATGTCAAACTTCATGTCTTCCATTTTGACTGCTGGCTTTAAGCTGATTCCGCCGCTGTCGAACGTAATACCTTTTCCCACAAGGGCGATGGGTGGTTCATTTGCTTTGCCACCCTTATGTTCAATGACGATAAATTTCGGCTCTTCCGCCGAACCTTTCGCGACTCCCAGGAGGAGCCCCATCTTTTCCTTTTCAATTTCCCGCCTGCCCAGGACTTGAATGTTGAGAGCCTGTTCTTTTCCCATTTTGGACACTTGATCAGCGAGCTGGGTGGGTGTCAGGTGATTTCCCGGTTTATCTCCAAGAAAGCGCGCAAAGTTAACGGCCTCCACAATGACCTGGGCTTTATTGACTGCTTGAACTAAGCTCTTCTTTTCCTTAATGTCCACCAGTTCAAGGCCACCAACCCGAAACGCGTTGGGGTCAGCTTTTTTAAGTTCAGCGTATTCGTAGTCTGCCAGCAAGTAGCCTTCGCAGAAGGCTTGCAGATAGTAGGGAAAGTCCATTTCGCTGGTCCGAGAAAAAATACTGTCTCCTAGGACGGCTACCCGTCCGAGACGTTCCTTCTTTTGAATGAGAAGAATGGCGGCACCGGTTTGCCTCGCTCGCTCACTGTTCCAATGTTCGGTAGCGCCTAACCCCACCAGTAAGGTATTTGGACAGCTGAGGTGTGGATAAAATCTGAGCAAGCTGGTCTCATTCTTTTTCCCAGAAAAATGTTTGGACGCACTAATAAGCTGGATTAAGGTGCCCAGCTCTTTCGAATGTTTGCCATTATATTTTGGCGGCTCGTACGGGCCTTTTTCTTCTTTTTTTTTGGGTTCATGCCAACCTAACGTAATTGCATCCAACCCCTGACCTACCGAAGCCTTAAATTCAATAGTTGCCATTTTCGCCCACATCTCTCATTGGATCCACGGATCCTGGTTACTGTATTGTTAATAAAAGTCTAGATTTAAAAGAGGTTTCGATGATTGACAACTAAATTACCTGGTAATGTTTTCAGCTCTTGGCTGCAGGAATGAGCATGATGGAGTGCCCGAAGGGAGAGGGCGTATAGGCTCCTCTGCGAATGGCATTGTAAAAATAATTCGCGTCATCTTCCTTAATGAAAGACCACTGGAGCAACAATGGAACAAACGATGTTTTCCAAAATACAACATACTGACCAAAACGATCTTGAATCCAGGCTCTCTCCAGCTCAATGTCCGAAGTGACTGGCCTGCCTTCAGAAAGACCGAGCACCTGTTTTGAGTAGTCGAGCGCTTCATTCAGATTGGAAAAAGAATGGTAACCGTACTCACTCTGCGCCTTTTTCCAAGCGACTAAATAGGAATTTCCGATTTTTACAAGGTACCCGAGCCGTGTCGCAGTATGGTCACGAGTAAGAAGATAGAGAGCCAGCATGAATTCAAGTGCGAGCAAAATGGCCAGAATGATAACCTGCTTACGTCTGAGATTTCGAGCACATTGGGGAAACTGGATATGCGTTGAAGTCATGGCAGTTATATAAAGAGCAATTGTGATGCCACATGACATTAGTATTAGTATTTTATTGAAATTATTTGGCTTATGAACCTGGCTGGCCCTTCAGTTTGCTCACTCACAAGCTGAGTAACTAGCGAGTAAACCAAGAGTTGAGGCATTATTGGTCCCAAAATAGGTATAAAATCGATGTGTAATATGCTGAAATTACAGCTGTTTTTACCAGCCCTAAAAAGTGCCAAATTGGCATCAACTCAACCATTGGTAACCCCACTTTTTTGGGGGCCAATTCACAGATAAACGTTGAACAATGCTTAGTTTTTTTTCGGTGACAAAAATTGGCCCAAACCTTGCTTAACCACCAGGCAAAAAGCTTGACCATTTTAATTGTGACAGCACTGCGAGTGGCAAGTACCGAAATAAGGTCTTTTTGAGCTGAGGGGGATGGACGGAGTGTCAACCAACCTTCCCATCTATACCCCCCAAAACCTGTTGCCGAAGGAAGGCATTCTAGCTTGTGCCCCTCAGCTCGATTTGCTGATTGATTCCCCACTCTTTTTTTAGAGGTGTTCCTTCTCCAAAAATGAGTAAAATAGTTTTTGTTGAGGTTTCTTGAGAACCGAGGACCCTTTTGATGAACATGGGTTATAGGGTGGTGAACACGTTGGGGCTGTGTGCTTTGGTGCTTGGGGGCTACCTTGCCAAACACTCCATAGAAAAGAAAATGAGAACGCAGTTAGGGGCAAGAAATCCGGCACTGGGAATGTTGGAGGCTTCCTATCAAGGACGATCTATTCAGAAATACAGTTTGGGTTTTCAAAGCGCGATAGCGGATCTGTTATGGATTGAAACCCTTCAAAAATCTTCGATTGAGCCATTGGTCGATGGCCAAGTGAGTTGGGAGTTCGCCCATCTGGATGCAATGACAACGCTTGATCCGTTGTTTGAAAGGGCCTATTCATTTGGTTCGGTTTATCTCTCAATACTTCGCCGAGATAAAATAGGAGCGAAAATTTTACTGGAAAAATGGGTTCATCGGCGACCGCGCTACTGGCGGTCCCATTATTTGTTAGGTTTCCATTACTACTCGGAGATGGGAGATTATGAAAGAGGTGCCAGCAGTATGCTCAAGGCGGCCTCACTCCCCCATGCGCCCCCCTGGCTCACAGCGCTTGGTGTGAGGTTACTCAGTGAAACGGGTGCACATTTGCACGCTCTCCAGCAGTGCCTAAGCCTTTACCCCGAGGTGAGGGATATCGAAGGACAATATCGATTGCGGCTTCAGATCCGCGCGCTCAATTTCACCCTTCAGAAAAATGGGTGGGAGCAAGCGCTTGAGCAGTATCGCAGAAAATTTCATGCTGAACCTTCTTCACTCGATGCGATTCGTCCGTATTTCACCCCACAGTTTCGGGAGATCGCCTCCATGGTGGGTACAGAGAATGCCTCAGCGGAACTGGGTCCTATGATGGCCGAGGTTTTCTCCTTTGTTTATGATGCCGGAAAGAAAGCTGTCCTTTCAAAAGAAACCCCAACGGAACTGGGATTAACCCAGTTGGGGATTTATAAAAGGGAGATGAAGCCGTGAAGCCCCCTGACAGTTTGCCAAATGAAGATATCAGTCTTTTAGGTGTCACGAAGGTTTTCAAGACGGGACTGTTAAAGAAGAAAGTGGCCGTGGATAATCTTTCTTTTGTGGTTCCCCCGGGTAGAGTCGTCGGTCTGGTGGGTCCGAACGGCTCGGGTAAGTCCACTACACTGAAGATGATTCTGGGTTTTCTGCAACCGAGTGCAGGGGAAATCAGTATCTGTGGGTTGGATGCAAGAAGCCGAAGGGTACGTAGCCTGATAGGCTATCTGCCAGAAAATCCTCGTTTCCAAAAATTTCTGTCTGCCAGGGATATTCTTTTCTACTATGGAAGGCTTCACGGGATTAGCGGGAGCACCCTTAAGGCAAAAGCGGATAGTTTACTTGAACTCGTCAACCTCCAAGCCAGTGCGACTGAGCGGGTGGGGGGATTCAGTAAGGGCATGATACAGCGCTTAGCCATCGCGCAAGCATTGCTCAATGACCCCCGCATTCTTATTTTTGATGAACCAATGAGCGGTTTGGATCCCGTTGGCAGGCGAGAAATTCGTCGGCTTATTCTGCGGATCCATGCGGAAAGATCAAAGGCGACCATTCTATTTAGTAGCCATGTGTTAAGCGATGTTGAACAACTTTGTTCGTCCGTCATACTTTTGAGGGAAGGTCGCCTGTTAAAAGAGTCTCCGATAACCGAACTGCTTTCCGCTGAACGGGAACGATATGACATTAACGTAAAAGAGCTGCCGGTTTGCGTGCGAACCGTTTGGAGTGCAAGCAATAGGATGAGAGAGACGCCGCAAGGGATCACTCTGGGCGTTGAAGGAATCGACGAGTTGCTTGGTTGCTTGTCCCAATTAAGGGACGAAAAAGTTGCCATTATCGGGATATCTTCACAAAGAAAAACCCTGGAAGACGCGCTTTTTGGGGAACCTGGCCAAACAGCGCCATCTTCTTTACCCGCTCAGGAGTCGGTATGATCGCACTGTTCAGGATTGCGTGGGTTGCAATACGAGAGCTTCTTTACGAAAGAGTTTTTTACATCTTACTCGCATTTGTGGGCCTCTCTCTCGGGCTGGGTCTCTTGCTGGGACAAATGACCTATGCCGAGCAGTACAAACTGACAGTGGATTTCATGTTGGCCGGCATTGAATTGTCCATGCTTTTATTTTCAATTTTCATGGGAACAAGCCTTTTCCATCGTGAACTCAATTCGGGTTCTATCTCAATGTTGCTTTCCAAGCCAATTTCCCGTGCAACTTTTCTATTGGGCAAATATTTGGGGCAGTTATTTGTTCAGTTTGGTGTGATCGTCTTCATGACAGGTATCACTGCGGTCACTTGCGCGTTGTATAGTGATCACCCCGCCTACTTACCCATCTTTCAGTGTTCAGCGCTTATTTTCTTGGAAGTTGGCATTTTGACAGCTGTTACTTATTGTTTTGCTGTCAATGCAGGTGCCATTACCACCTGTGCAGCCGCGTTCTGTTTTTTCCTTGTCGGTCATTTGAAAGAACCTATCGAAAAAAATATTGGACCGGTAGCCCGCGAGGGCTGGATATGGCAATTCGTCAATGGGCTTCTACCGGATCTTGAAATATTTAATACGAAAACGTTGGCGTCTTATGGTCATGCACTGAGC
>JACQOU010000316.1 GCA_016207775.1 Deltaproteobacteria bacterium | reverse complement strand
CTGGTGGCCAAGGAGTTTGTTGCGTCCCGGACCGATCAGGATGGGGTGTTAGTTCTGAGCAGCTTTACGGGAGCAGCTCGCGAATTTCGAGAGGATGCTTTGATTATTAATCCCTATGATATTGAAGAAAGCGCCAAGAGCATCTACCAGGCGCTGAGCATGCCGCGGGAAGAGCGCAAGCGGAGGATGGAACGGATGCAAAAAACGGTGAGTTCGCATAACATCTATGCTTGGGCAGCAGATCTGCTCAATGAGGTCAACCGAATTGTTGAACGGCGGAGTCGTTTAGACATACAGGGTGGCAATGAGTCAGCTCGATTACTCTCTAATCGGTAATTGCCAGATATCGGCTCTATTGGACAACAAAGCCAGGTACGTGTGGTCTTGTATGCCGCGCCTGGATTCTCAGGCTATTTTTGCTTCACTGCTAGGCAATGAAGACAATGGCATTTGGTCGTGCCTGCCCGAAGATCCTTCGTACCAGACTCGTCAAAGTTACCTGCACAACACAAACATTATAAAAACCGAGTTTTCTTTGCAGTCGGGTGAACGATTTGAAATCGTCGATTTTGCGCCGCGGTTCAGGCATCGGGATGGGTATTTCAGACCGGTTCAATTGATTCGCATTATCCGAAAGGTTGCGGGCAACCCACGGGTGAGAATGGTGCTTAAACCGCGTTTTGATTATGGAAGAGTGACCCCCTCAGTGAGTGTGAGCAGTGAAGGAATTGCGTTCAACAATCAGTCCGAGCGGCTCTATTTCTCGACGAATATTCCCACTTCCTATGTGGCCGATGGTCAGGTTTTTGAGCTGACCGGCGATTACTACGGTGTGCTCAGCTACAATGAGCCTTTCGAACGTTCATTGAGATTTGGTTGTGAAGAGTATCTGGAACGAACCATTCAATACTGGAGAACTTGGGTCAAACATTGCAATATTCCCTGTGAATATCAAGAAGCGGTTATTCGTTCGGCACTCGCGCTTAAATTGCATATCTTCGAAGACACCGGTGCCATTATTGCGGCAACGACCACTTCCATTCCTGAGTCGGGGGATGGGGGGCGTACTTGGGATTACCGGTACTGTTGGCTGAGAGATGCTTATTTTGTCATCCAGGTTCTCAATCAACTGGGTCATTTCGAGGAAATGGAAAAATTCGTCGCCTACCTTCACAACATTGCGGTGAGTGAGCCGAGCGGGGAACTTCAGCCGGTTTATGGCATTGGTGGAGAACGTGAATTAACGGAACATAAGTTACCCTGGCTTTCGGGTTTTCGCGGGATGGGTCCGGTTCGAATAGGTAACGCAGCTTACGCACATCCACAGCATGATGCGTACGGAGAAATGGTCCTGGCGGTTGCGCCGATATTTTTAGATAGTCGACTCGATCGCATTGACCCCAGGCGGGCATTCAACCACATGGTGACGCTTGTTGAGCATGCCATAGTAACGTTTGATAGGCCGGATGCCGGGATTTGGGAACATCGCTTGCACAGGGATCATTACGTTTTTTCAAAACTCATGTGTTGGGTGGCAGTCGACCGCGGTCTCAAGATTGCAACCAGACTCGGAAAAGCGGATCAATATTCCAATTGGTTCCATGAAGCAAAACGTATGCGTGACATAATTGAACGGGAAGCATGGAACGAAGAATTGGGATTTTTCACCCAGACACTGAATGGCAAAAATCCAGATGCAGCCAATCTTCTCATGGCTGCTGTCAACTTTAGCCGATGGGACAGTCCTAACTTCCGGCAGATGGTCAATAAATATGAAGCCCTTCTCATGAAGAGCGGGTTTGTCTTTCGTTACCGAAACAAAGATGACTTGGGAGTGCCGCTGAATGCCTTCACTATTTGCACATTTTGGATGGTGGATGCGCTTTGGGGAATGGGGCGCAAGGAAGAAGCCAGAAAAATATTTGAAACGACGTTAATGCGAGCAAACCACGTGGGCCTTCTTTCGGAGGATGTTGACCCTGAGACTGGGGAATTATGGGGCAATTTTCCGCAAGCCTATTCCCACGTTGGTGTCATTAACTCCGCCTTTCGCCTCTCAAAGCCCTGGGAAGAAGCTCTGTAAAAGCTGAAAAGGGTCATCCTTCCTTTTCAGGAGGGGACCCGTGAGCAAGGCTCACGGGGCGGAGGCCTCTTCTGAAAAGGAAGGATGACCCTTTTCAGAAGGATATTAATGGTATATATAGGGATGTGAATGTTACTGACGCAACGGGTTATTTGCGATATAAGAAGCGGTTATGAAAAGAAAGGCGCCCTCAAAGGTGGCGCTGGCCGTTTTTGTAGCGGCGATAGCTACCACCGGATGCTTGTACTGGGCCATCCATAAAGCAGAAAATCGATACATTCAGCACACTGTCGCACAAGACCTGAATATTTGTAAAAATGAAATCGGAACGAGAATCGATGTGAGGGTGAAATCGCTTGTACGTATGGCGGAGAGGTGGGGAACGACCTCAAGCCTACCATCGACCGTTCGCAAAGCGCTGTGGGAAGCGGATGCGGCCAATTACATTCGGGACTATCCAGGTTTTCAGGCGGTCGAGTGGGCGGACCCAGATTTGCGTGTTCGGTGGAAAATGCCGAAAGAGGGCAACGAACTGGCGCAAGACCTGGATCTTCGTTTTGAAAAAATTCGTCGCGAGGGGGCCTTGAAGGCGCTCGCTACACGCCAGCCTGTGATGACTTCACCGGTTGAGTTGCTGGAAAAAGTTGCGGGATTTATTTTGTACGTTCCCATTTTTCATCGTGAACAATTCAAAGGTTTTATTTTAGGGGTGTTTAGGGTTCAGGACCTTTTCGATCACCTGATTCCTAGTTCGATTGCGCACGAATATTCTGTACTGGTTTCTACGGAAGGCCATCCTTTTTACAAGGATACGGGTAGTGACGGAGTTCGCGAGTGGGCGGCACGTTCTGGATTTAACGTACATGGTGCGCTGTGGGGCATTGAGATTGCTCCAACGGTTGAAATGCTTGGGCGTTTGAAAACCATCCTGCCGGTAGTTGTTTTGTTAGCGGGGGCGCTTCTTTCGTTTTTGCTTGCTTTGGCGGTCGGACTTGCCTTTGAGCTGCGAGTGGCCCAAAGAGGGCTCGAACAACGAGTGACCGATCGCACAGCGGAGTTATCCCGACGCTCGGAGGAGCTGCAAAAAGAGATCGAGTTTCGGAGCCAAACCGAGCAGCGTTTCAAGCAGACAGCAGAAGAACTCGCCCGTTCCAATCAGGAGCTGGAGCAGTTTGCCTACGCTGCATCCCACGATCTCAAAGAACCTCTTCGCATGGTCTCAAGCTACGTCGATTTATTGAGTAAGCGTTATAGAGGAAAGTTGGATGGGGAAGCGGATGAATTTATTCACTTCGCAGTGAGTGGTGCGAAGAAAATGCAAAGCCTGATTGATGACCTTTTGACTTATTCAAGGGTCGGGCGCGCTCAAGGAAAAGGGGAGCTGGTGGATTGCAATGCCATCGTTGAGGAGTGTCTGAGCACTCTTCGTTTAGCGATCCAGGAGGCTGGCGTTACCATTGAGATGGGTGATCTGCCGCAAATTATTGGAGACAAACTGCAAATTGCGCTACTGTTCCAAAATCTCATTGGAAACGCGATTAAATTCAGAAGTAATCTTCCACCGAAGGTGCAAATCCATGCTGAGTTTAAGGATAACGCGTGGGTGTTTTCAATTACAGATAATGGCATTGGTTTTGAGATGAGTTATGCGGAACGTATTTTTAGAATGTTTCAAAGGTTGCATCCCGATCGACAATATCCGGGCACTGGTGTGGGGTTGGCTATTTGCAAGAAGATTGTGGAGAGGCACAACGGAAAGATTTGGGTCGAGTCTGAGCCGGGTCGCGGGTCCACATTTTATTTTACTGCCCTACCAACCCATTTGAAGGATTCCGATCATTCGAGCAAGGGGCGTCCCAGTTGGACCGTCTAACGTCTGCCTCCTTGGATTGGCAACGCTTGATCAAAAAAGGACTGCTGTGGGTTTTTGATTATGACGGCACCTTGGTGCCTATTATCCGCAATCCTTACAAAAGTCAGATGCGGCCTCGCTTCTTCCGTTTCATGCAGAAATTTGTCAGAAAATATCCTGCGGCAGTTCTGTCGGGCCGAGAGTTAAAAAATATTGCATCCAGGGTCAAAGGCCTCTCGTTTAGATACGTAGTGGGTAATCATGGTTCGGAGTGGAAAACCAAGAAAATGAGAGCGGGCCGATTTGCTCGCGCAACGGAACGAGCCAGAAAAATTTGGGAACAGATACCGCATACACAGGGAATAGAACTGGAAAATAAGAAACTGTCGCTCACCATTCATTATCGAAATTGTGCTGATCCCTCGTTAATCCTGCGAAAATTGCCGAGTTTGTTTTCGGATGGTTACCGCCTGGTAGGCGGGAAAAAGTGTTTAAACATTTTGCCAGCTGATGCGCCCAGTAAAGGGGATGCGGTTCGAAGAATGCGAAAACTCTCAGGCCTATCGCGGGTGATTTATTTTGGAGACGATGAGACGGATGAGGATGTGTTTGGACTGGAAAGCTGGTTGATTGGAGTTAGGATAGGACCCATCAAACGTTCTCAAGCTCGTTACACTCTTCAGAACTCAATTGAGCTTGAAAAACTCTTGCGGGCTGTCGTTTCAAAGGATTGTTAAAAACCATTTAAGTCAGTGGTGTGGCTTTAGAATCTTCGTGAATCCGTACCGCCATATTGAATATTTCGTACGGGCCTACTGATTTGTGGATGAAGCCTTTTACGGACGTGGGCCATTTTGCAGCTTTAATCTGACGGTATTGGCTGACCAAGATAACCGGTACGGTATTCATAAACCGTTCCAAGTAATTAACAAACTGTAAGCCAGTCACTAAACCTAAATCATAGTCTACTATCGCAATATCGAATTTCCAGTTGGGGAGCTTTCCTACCTCCCGTACGGATGTGCAGAAAGTGAGAGGTACTTGCTTGAGCGAAGCGATTTTGGAAAGGATTTTCCCAAATAAAATGTCGTCGTCCAGGACTAGAATGTGCGGAGGGACCGCCAAAGAGGTTATAGACTGCATGCCCTCACCCTTCGGGGGAAGGGTTGCCTTGTCCTTACTCTGCATTTCGAAGGAAGTGATGCCTTCCATAATACCCCCATGGCAACGGGTAAAAATACCGGATTGTCTTCATTTGCCTGTTACCGCTCAAATTATATAAATAAGTTACTAAAATATTAGCGCGATGACTGGTAACATCAAGTGAAATAACAGTCGAATAGTTGAGGG
>JACQOU010000314.1 GCA_016207775.1 Deltaproteobacteria bacterium | reverse complement strand
TTGTACAGCTGCAACGTTTGGGTCCGCCCCAATAGTAGCCGCAGGGACATGGGTTCATGGCGGTTATCAAAACAAATCGTGCAGGCAGGTTCAGTGCCTGACCTACCCGATGCAAATGCACTTTTCCGCTTTGCAAGGGTTCCCTCAGGCCCTCGATCGCATCTTTGCGAAACTCAGGAAACTCATCGAGGAATAGAATTCCACAATGTGCCAGCGTTACTTCGCCTGGCATGACAACTCCGGAACCACCGCCCAATAGCCCGGCAGAAGAAATCGTGTGGTGAGGCGAGCGAAAAGGCCGACTGAGATCGGCAGGGCTTCTTCCGCCGTGGCAGTCATAATTTTTGCAAACTTCCACCAGTTCATTCCATTCAAGAGGCGGCATCAAACTTTGGGCACAGTGAGCGATCATGCTTTTGCCAACTCCGGGAGGGCCGACGAGCATAAAATGATGGCGGCCTGCAAGAGCGATTTGGAGGGCGCGTTTGGCCAGATTCTGCCCTACGACATCATCCAAAGAATACTCAGATTGAGGACTGACAAAAACTGGAGTATCCGCTTTTATTGTTGTTAATTCACTCCGACCAGCAAGAAATTCGCAAATTTCCCCGAACGATGAAACCAATTTCACTTTCTGACTTTTTATCAAAACAGCATCTTGGGCATTTTCTTTGGGAATCAATAAGGTTTTAACTTGCGGGCATTTTTCCAGAGCTTCAATGAGCGAAACGGCTCCGGAGATTTTACGAATTCGTCCGTCGAGTGAGAGTTCTCCTAAACAACCCACCCGTGGCAAGTTGTCTGGCTTCACCAGTCCTTCCGCTGCAAGCACGCTCACTGCGATGGCTACGTCGAGCTGGCTTCCTTGCTTTCTGGAATAAGCAGGGGAAAGGTGGACAATAATACGAGAAGAGGGGACATCGTACCCGAGATTTACCAGACACCCCCGTACCCGTTCACGGCTCTCCTTAACAATGTCTCCAGGCAAACCGGTAATATGAATCTGTGGGAGGGCCTTTTGCCGGCTTGCCTCGATTTCCACAACCGCACCATCGATGCCATCTTGGGTGGCGCTATAGGTTTTTCCAACCATGTTTGTGTGCATTGCAGAGTCTGTGCCAGGGCTTCAAAGGTGGCTCGGCGCCACTTTCTCGTTTCAAGTCCATTTATAGGACACAAGTGACTTGTTTTAGGAGTGGATCAGTGGCTATCATGCTCCCTAAAGGAGTCTATCTCATGCGGAAATTCATGCTTTCGGCTTTGTTTGTTTTGGCCTTGGGTGCACACAGTGTACTTGCTTTTGAAATTGGCGGACTTGGGGTTTTTAACTTCTCAAGTCCCAGTGCGGATTCCAATGGCAGCTCAATCACATCTTCCAGTAGATTAGGTTTTGGTTTTGGTGGAATTATTAATTTTTCGTTGCTTCCGTCCTTTGGCTCTGTTGATCTATTGGATTTGGAAATAGGTGTTTTTTACCTGCCAAGAAAATACAGCCAGACTTCTGCGGGAGGCACAAAAACTGATTTCTCAGCAAGTTGGCTCCAATTTCCGCTTCTTGTCCGGTTAAATCCGGTGCCTTTCTTGACCTTAGGGGCCGGGGGGTATTTTGCATTTGCCATGAGTGACATGAATAGAGACGACACCAGCGTTCCCTTTGACCAGGTTGGGCTTGGGCGGACCGATTTGGGTTTGTTAGCGTCGGTAGGGCTACGCTTTCCCGTGGCTCCGACTCTCAATATCTTGGCTGAGGGCCGATATCTCATCGGATTGGCCAATCTGGCCAAGAACAGTTCAGATAACTTTAAGTTCCGCGATTTTCAGCTTTTGGGCGGGGCAGTATTGCATTTTTAGCAAACACGGCCAGTGGAACCACCATTTTGGTGATCAGAATGCAAAATTCGGGTTTAAAAAAACAGCGTTTCTCTTTTTCGAAGCTGATCATGCAGTTCATGTTGAAGTTCGTGACGAATGCGCTGAGAAAGTTTGTTCACATAGACTACATCGTTGGCTTTATCAGGATCACAGCCTAGCTCGATGGGCTTAAGGAATTTAATATTCCATTTTACTGGCAAAGGTAACACATTCAGGGGGATGGGAATAATCACACCCAGCAGTTCCTTGGACCATCGAATTTGGGAAATGGTGATATGGGTCTCTTCAGCTCCAAGAATAACCGATGGAATAATAGGTGCCCCTGTAGCCAATGCCAGTCGAACAAACCCCCGACGAAATTTTCTCAGACGGTAGCGATATCTGGAAGGTTTGAAATTTCCTTCCTCGCCTTCCGGGAACAGGATGAGCGAGCGTTTCTTCTGCAGTAACCTTAGACCGTTGTCAAAAGTCGCAGGTACCAATCCCAGTTTTTGCGCATGGACAGATATTTCCGGCCGGATAAACCAGAGTTTATGGGCAATGATGTTTGGGATACGGTTGGTTGCAAGAAAAACCTGATGCCCCAACATTAAAGCATCAAATCCCATGTAGCCGCTATGATTTCCAATGACCACGCAGGGACCTTTGCCGGGCAGGTTTTCGAGCCCTTCTGTTTTTACACGTAAGTAGCGATTAACCAGATCGAGCAAAAACCTGGGCAATGCGCGGTATGCAAATTCCTCGGGCGTAAGTCCGGCTGCTTCAATAGCTTGTTTTACGGCTTTTCCGAAAAAGGCGCGCATAATTTCCTTACAGCATTTCGCTGTGGCAATGTCGAGGGAGTTTTTATTATAACCGGATTAGATTAGCTTGCCGGAGACTGATTAGGGATTTGTATATTAAAGCGTCAGGCAACGGATTGTAATCCAAGATGTCAGATACCTTGCCGTACTCTACGACACTCGCCAAAGTTAAGAAATCATTTGTGGCAAGGCGGGTCCCTATATGCAAGGCACTTGGCTCAAGTTCCAGTACAAGATCAGAAGGGGGGATGTGCGCTCGGCATTTATCGTAATGGCGTTTGAGCTCTTCTCCCTCCAGGCAGAGGTACTTAAGAACAATATTCAAGTGGTCAGTCACCAAACATTCATCCGGGCCCCGATGTGTGAACAGGAACCGGGGGTTGTCCCATAGGAATATGCGGAAAAGAGCCTTAAGGCCGTGCGTTTCACCCGCGGCAGCCAATACGATTCTTCCTTGAAGAAACTCGACCCGCCCCTCTTCCGTTTTTCCATCTCCCTTGACCCACAGCACGCCGGTTCGTTCAAGATCATGCATGCTATTTAACATTTCAGCAAAGGTCTCGGAGCGATTGAAAGCGATGTTTTCCCTCGGCCCTCTTTGGTCGCTCGATATTCCGGCCAGTTCGTCGTGCATTCCGTAATGCTCAATTTTTGATATGGCTGTTTTTAGTTCTGTTTGGTAAGAAAGCGCCAGTTCACCCTCAATCTGTTTGAAAAGTGTCCGCAGTGTGCTGATTAGGTGTGAAAATTGTTTTGAGTTTTCGATGGTCTGTGAAGCTTTTTTTATCCACATGTGGACATTCTTATCATCCGATTTAGGGTTTTCTAGAGTGCAGTACACCCGATAGGTAAGCGCAAATATGATATCCTCTTTTGAAAAGTTTCTACCAAACCATAATATGTAAAACGGGTGGTTGCCCTGCCTCAGTTTCAAGATCCACTGCCGGCTTTCTGGAAAATTTTCGATGACCAAGAGTTGAGGCACGGTTGAAGTGTCGGGCGCGGGCAGTTCTTCGAGACCGGCCAAGTGAGATACGTCCAAAATACTGTTTTCTTGCAGACTTGTTAAGAACTGCTCTCCCCAGGCAGAAAGTTTGCCTATTTGAATGGCACGACACCACGGAATTCTCATAAGCCCCCCTAAAGGGAATACGATCGTTCTTTATTAAAGGGATTTTTCGTTAGCTTGGTTTACTGGAAAACTATCATTTCTATTTTATCATTGCAGAACAGGTTTTGGGGTAACCTTTTCTGCCCGCAAGCCTTTCCTCTGCAATTTGATTGGCAATGGCAACGGGCAACAATTGTTCTTTCTTTGCTCGGCCATAAATTTCCTTCATTGTGTCATAGATGGCGTCCGCTTTTTGAAGGGCTTTTGATTGGTCATAGCCTTCATACTCAATAAAGATATTGATGATACCACCGGAATTAACTGCAAAGTCGGGTGCATAGAGGATGCCTCGTTGGTTTAATCGCATACCGTCAGCATCGGTCGCAAGCTGATTGTTGGCACAACCCACAACCGCCTTGCAGCGGAGCCTTGGTATCGTGGATGAATTGAGTATTGCCCCTACGGCACATGGCACAAAGACATCGCACTCAATTTCATAAATTTGGTCCCCCGGAACTGCTTTTGCTCCAAGTTGTGTCTCGGCGCGTCTTAACGCGGACGGATTAATATCGGTTACCCACAATTTTGCCCCTTCTCTGACGAGCATCTCTGCAATATCCCAGCCGACATGACCAAGGCCCTGAATGGCGAACTTTTTGGCTGTAAAGCAGCGGCTCCCGGCAATTTCTTCCAAGGTTGCTTGCAGTGCACGGAAAGTGCCGCGTGCAGTAACGGGAGAGGGATCTCCGCTGGATCCTGGCACCCCTTCGATTCCCAAGACGTGCCGTGTCGTTTTTTTTACTTCCAGCAGATCCGGACTGCTGACGTTCATGTCCTTGGCCGATATATAGCGGCCATTTAGCATATTCACAAATTCGCCAAAGGCATGAAAGATTTCGGGTCGTTTCTTGGTGGGATCAAGAATAATAACGCTCTTACCCCCGCCAAACCCAATGCCAGCTACAGCTGATTTGTAGCTCATTCCCTTGGCAAGTCTCAAAACATCATCTAGTGCAGCTTCTTTGGTGGGGTACGGCAGCACACGGATACCGCCACAGGCAGGTCCGAGCGCTGTGCTGTGGATTGCAATGATGGAGCGCAGTCCCACAGAGGAGTTTTCAAAGTAAAGGACCTTTTCGTAACCTGGAACTTTCAGTTCTTCAGGAATGTAAGTCATTGGTGTACCCCCTGACCGAAGGTACTACCGGAATTTGATCCGTTTGCCAACGGGACAGAGAAGCCTGAAGCCATGCGCCGATAGAACTTACGAAGCAGATCGTCATTAATAGTACGGCCTTCCTTTTTGAAAAAGGAAGGCCGTACTTTTAGTTCTTTTAGTTGTTTTACTAAGCTGCGGAGTGATTAGTACTTGCAGACACATCCTCCGACAACCATTGCACAGGTCCCGGTTACCCCATTGGAATTCACACCACACGTACCAGTGCAACCAGTCATGGCGTTGCCGCCGCAGCTATTTGTAGTAGGCGGCTGATACGTTGTCGTTGTGGGTGGTGGAGTCCAGGTAGTGGTTGGCGGGATATAAGTCGTTGTCGGTGGTATGTAGGTTGTCGTCGTGGGTGGTATGTAAGTGGTTGTGGGCGGAATATAGGTTGTCGTAGTTGGGGGTGGCGCAGGCGTTGTGGTTGGCGGCTTAGGTGGACACGAGTAAGATCCTACCGGATAGCTGGATGTTCCACTGCAGGTTACGTACGAACCTGTCAAAACGCGTACACAGCTCGTCCAGCAGGAACTTGCGCAGCTGGATGCAAGGCATGACTCCAAACTCGAATACGCAGAACAAGGGGTGCTTGGACCTGTATTACCAGGGAAGGGGCACTGATTATTACCAAATTCAGCACTTGCTGGATAAGCAAAGAAAAAAATAAAAGCCACCAAAAAGAATATTCTTGAGATGCTTGCCCGGTTGACTCCCGTTAGTGGGTATGGCAGAAAGTCCGGATGGCAAGGCCGGACTTCCCAAGAACTTTGGCAGAGTTTCGCAGAAGATTTTCAAGAGACGAGGAGTG
>JACQOU010000312.1 GCA_016207775.1 Deltaproteobacteria bacterium | reverse complement strand
GCCGAACTTCGTCTTCGGACCGACCAGCCGCGATAACGTGCGGCAGGGCACGGGCGGCGTCTCCTATCAGGGCCTTATGGAAAGCGCTTTCGCTACACCATTTCGGGATGACGGAAGTGAGCAGCCAAAGCTTCACGGCAAAAACTATTCTCACCTCAAGGAGGACGTGCACCTTCGGAAAGGAATGCTTTGTCAGGATTGCCACACCTCAAACGATGTTCATGGGGATGGCCTTCTCGTTGGAACAACCTTAGCTGCCGTTGAGATTGAGTGTCAGGACTGCCACGGAAACACAAGACAGTTTCCTTGGGAGCTACCGCTGGGATACGGCGATGAGCACGATACGGAGCCCGCCTCTGGTCCTCCACGGGGTCTTGCACAAAAGTTGATTTCGATTCAAAAACAGGGCACCGTTCACCCACCGAGGGATGGCTATCTAATCACCGCCCGTGGAAATCCAATGCCCCAAGCCGTCAAGGATGGAGAGAAAGTGATTCTCCATCTCGCAAGCGGAAAGGATATTGAACTAAAGCCACTTAAATCTCTCATGCACAACAATCAGATTCACGAAAAGGGTGCGGTGGCCATGCACCACATCGAAGCACACGAAAAGAAGATGGAGTGCTACGCCTGTCACTCTACCTGGGCCCCCCAGTGCTACGGCTGTCATATCAACGTGGATTACAAGCCTGGCTACAAGCATTCCGACTGGGTGGCCATGGGAGACGCCCACGATCTCAATGGCAGAACGGCGGATCAGAGAAAGAGTTTTGCGAAGTATTTTATTGACGGAAAGGTAACGGAAAACCGCGCTTACTTAAGATGGGAGGACCCACCGTTAGCCCAAAACGGCGAGGGTCGCGTGTCCCCGACGATACCCGGCTGTCAGACAACAGTTTCAGTTCGCGCAAAAGATGGGCACATGCTTTTGAAAGATCACATCTTCCGAATCCCTAATGTTGAAGGCGCGGGACCGGAAGGTCAACTCGCGATCGATATGTCTCCCGTCCAACCTCACACGATTCAAAAAGAGGCGCGTAGCTGCGAAACCTGCCACGCGAATCCCAAAGCAATGGGTTATGGAATCAATGGGGGAACCGATGTTGCAGATCAAACGAAGCCGTTTTTCGCGGATCTCAAAACCGCCGATGGCCAACTTCTCACTCGTTTCCCCGATGTTCAACTAGGGGGCATTGCCAATCTCGCCATGGATTGGTCGAGATTTCTCAGTGAGACAGGGCAACAGCTTCAGACTGTAGACCATCACTATAAACTTGCTGGTCCCCTAAGCCCCGCCCAAATTGCAAAACTGGATCGACGAGGCATCTGTCTATCGTGTCATCAGATGGTTCCGCATGGTGATCTCGCCGCAGGTCTTATAAGCCACGTAGCAAAGACGGCTGGGTTGGTAATCGATCAAAAGATGCACGACAAGATTGTCAATAAGGCTATCCAGATCTCCGCAATGGCGCAAGTTTTGCTTGGCGCTGGGGCCATGTCGTTTTTTGGGGTGCTCCTCTGTTTCTCTAGGATTCGGAATCGGTGTAAGACCGCTGTTTTTTCTAAAATCCAGCGCTTACTTCAATTTCTGAGATCTATCTTTCGCCGTGACCTCACGGAATTCTAAAGGCCTGCCCAAAAATAAAATCACATGCTCTTGCCAGGATTATTGCTGGAGCCTGATGGTGTAGTTACAATCAGGTAACGATTGGTCCTTGAGAATGTTCAGATTTGCCAGTTCCGCTTTCGTCGCTGTCGTGCCCGTAGGATAAATTGTTGGGTTTAGAATTGCCTCGACCTTCAATCCCGTGTCAGTAGTTGTTGTGCTGATATAGTTGAGCATGATGTTGTAGTTTTCAAGTGGAACGCCTCTCCAATTCTTGCTTATTTCACTGAGAACGTGATGCTCAATGGGATTCCACTTTCTTTATCTCATGCCGATTTGCGGTGATTTCTACGAAAAATGCCGCGATTCGTGGCTGAGCCAATAGTCCTTTTGCTTACGGAAAGGGACCAGCAGCACATTTACCATCGAGTTATCCGAGGGCTCAGAGTAGCCTGGAACCCCGATAATGATTTGTGATTGCGGAATGTCCCAGCGGAACGTCTTATGCACTCGATCCCAAAAAGAGAAGATCACGGAGAAATTCGAATCAGTCTCTTCATGAAACTGGGAGTGGTGAATACCGTGCATTCGAGGAGTGACGATAAAGAGGTTTAGTAAAATCTCCAAGCCAAAAGGCAGGCGAAGGCAACTATGGTGGAAATAGGTCTCCACCTGAAATACGAACTCATAGAGAATGAACACGGGCAATGAAATTCCTAACACCGCTGATTGAACGACTCTGAAAAATACAGAAAGAGCCACTTCTCCAAAATGAAATCGAAAACCGGTCGAAGCGTCCAAGTCGGGGTCGACGTGGTGGACATTGTGAAACCTCCATAGAAAAGAAACCCGGTGATTGAGGCGATGCCAATAATAGAAAGTTAAGTCCATGAGGAGAAAACTCAAGATGACTTCCAGCCAAAAGGAAACATGTACCCAATGAAACACCCCAAACGAATGCTCCATACTCCAGTGGAGAGCCCTAATCGCGGATGGCCGAACGAGAAAAGCCGCCACCGCGAAAGTCAGCACGGACATTATGCCGTTTACCAAAAGCCGATGTCCTAAGCGCTGGGTTGGAGCGCGAAGGGGAAAAAGGCGCTCCAGTCCGAACAAAACAGTCAGAGCGATGATGACGAGTGTCGTTCCGTAGCTTCCAATTGTGCTTGACAGAGCCTGCATTGACTTACCAAAACCTTGTGCGCCACCTTATCCCACCGCTCGGAGCCCCATTTCGGAATGAGTCCGGCAACATAAAATCGCACACGCCCTTTTTGGCTGGCGTGTCATCCCCCTTCCCTCCAAAAGAGCAAAGCAAGGAAATATTAGGGTCCTAATGTTTATCTGTAAACAATTTGTTTAATCTGTAACCGCATGAAATTCATTTATAACCAGCGGTATTTATGTAACAATCTTGCCTGTAACGAAAAGGCAATAGACCTCACTTACTATCAGGAAAGAGCATGAAAAACTTTGCACCAAAACTTGTCATTATTCTTTGCTTGGCAGCCTGTATCTATTTCTTGCAGCGCTTTGGCTTGACAGGGGAATTGACCTTGGAAAGCCTTAAGGCTCAGCAGGGAATACTCGCGAGTTACTACAGTGCACATCCGCTTAAAATGGTGCTTTTGTATTTTCTTGTTTACGTTGTTTCCACCGCACTGTCAGTGCCCGGAGCATTGGTCCTAAGCATCGCTGCCGGAGCGTTTTTCGGGTTCTGGCTCGGATTAATCATCGTATCTTTTGCGAGCACCATCGGCGCCACCCTGGCATTTCTGGTTTCCAGGTTTCTGCTCCGAAATTGGATGCAAGATAAATTTGGGCAGAAGTTATCCGGGGTGAATGATGGGATCAAGAAAGAGGGCGTGTTTTACCTTTTTGTTCTTCGACTCATACCGATTATCCCATTTTTCCTCGTTAATATCGCCATGGGTTTAACTCCCATCAAGACACGAGCTTTCTTCGTAGTCAGTCAAATCGGCATGCTCCCTGCGACGGCAGCCTATGTTAACGCCGGAACCCAGCTTGGCCAAATACACTCCTTGCGAGAAATTCTATCGTTAAACGTACTCATCTCCTTTGCAATAATCGGGATTCTGCCTCTGTTATCCAAGAAACTGATTGAACACCTGAAAGTGCGGAAGGTGACATCCAAGTTTCGACGTCCCAAGAAGTGTGACTATAACATCGTGGTCATTGGCGCAGGCTCCGGCGGGCTTGTCTCTTCTTACATTGCTTCAGCGGTCAAGGCAAAAGTCGCTTTAATTGAAAGACATAAGATGGGTGGTGATTGCCTGAATACCGGGTGCGTTCCCAGCAAGGCCTTCATCCGATCCGCAAAAATCCTTTCTTACATTCGCCGAGCACCGGAATTTGGCTTAGACCCATTGCAAGCACGCTTTGACTTTGCGAGTGTCATGGAGCGCGTACAGCGGGTTATCTCCAAGGTCAGCCCTCACGACTCTGTCGATCGATACACCAAGTTGGGTGTCGAGTGCATACAGGGCGACGCAAGAATTAAAAGCCCATACGAAATTGAAGTGGGCAATAGAACGATCACGGCTCGGAACATCATCGTTGCTACAGGCGCCACCCCTCTTGTTCCCTCCATTCCTGGCCTTGAACAAATCAAATATCTGACTTCCGATAGTGTTTGGAACATTCGTACTCTTCCAAAGAGGCTCGTTATCTTGGGAGGCGGTCCCATTGGCTGTGAACTTGCCCAAGCTTTTGCGAGATTTGGCTCAAAAGTAACAATCGTTCAAACAGCTCCGCATATTCTCATGCGTGAAGATGACGACGTATCAAGCTTTATGGAGGAAAAGTTTAAGCTGGAAGGAATTACACTTCTTACAAGCCACAAGGCGAAAGCGTTTGGTAAAAATGGTCATGAGTATTGGCTCAACTGCGAGTCCGGTGGAAAAGAAAACCGCGTCGAGTTTGACGAAGTTCTTTTCGCCGTTGGGAGACAGGCAAATGTCAAGGGATACGGTCTGGAAGAGCTGGGAGTTAGCATCTCACAACGCGGACAAATTGTGGTCGATGAGTATTTAAGAACCAATTTTCCAAATATCTACGCCTGTGGCGATGTCACAGGTCCGTACCAGTTTACCCATACAGCTGCTCACCAGGCTTGGTATGCGTCGGTTAACGCGCTCTTTAGCCCACTAAAAAAGTTTAAAGTCGATTATCGTGTGATTCCTTGGTCAACATTTACCGACCCCGAAGTCGCTCGTGTTGGATTAAATGAAAAGGAGGCAATAGAGAAAAATATCCCCTGTGAAGTGACAAAATTCCCCATCGATGAACTGGATCGGGCTATTGCTGAAGAGGAAGATCATGGCTTTGTAAAAGTTTTGACCGTGCCTGGCCAGGATCGGGTGCTCGGTGCCACGATTGTTGGCCACCATGCAGGAGATATTATCGCGGAATACATAGCCGCTATGAAGCACGGATTTGGACTTAACAAGATCCTAGGGACAATTCACATCTACCCGACCCTTTCTGAATCCAACAAATATGCGGCAGGCAATTGGAAGAAGGCGAATGCTCCCAAAAAAGCTCTTCAGCTGCTTGAACACTTTCATTCTTGGAGGAGAGCATGACCCTTCTTATAGCGATACTTTGTGGGGCTTTCCTGGCCTACTCAAACGGGGCAAATGATAATTTCAAGGGTGTTTCAACGCTTTTTGGAAGCGAAACGACAGATTATAGGAAAGCACTTCTTTGGGCGACCGCAACCACATTTCTGGGTTCTATTGTCGCACTTGTTTTGTCCCAAGGATTAATTGCAACATTCAGTGGAAAGGGCCTGGTTCCCAATTCGGTTGTAGAGTTGAAAAGTTTTTCTATCGCCGTTGTATTGGCTTCGGCCATCACTGTGATGATTGCGACAAAGCTTGGGCTTCCTATTTCAACAACTCATGCGATTACTGGAGCGTTGGTTGGAGCAGGGTGGCTAGCCTCCTCTTCCGGAATAAATTTCTCCACACTTGGATCGAGTTTTTTTGCCCCGCTTATTATGAGCCCCGCCATTGCAATTATTTTTGCCGTGATTGCCTACCCGATATTTGGCCGAGTCAACAGAAAGCTTGGGATTAAGAAAGATAGCTGTGTTTGTGTTGGAACCGAAGTGATCGCAATTCCTCAAAAAGCCCGACACTCCCAAGCAATGGCTGCATACCAGGCCCTTCCTGTAGTAAATGTCGGAACGGTAGCTGGTTGTGAGAGCCGCTTTCCGGGAGATATTCTTGGGATAAGCGGAAAGGGGACTCTTGATGCTGCCCATTTCTTAAGTGCCGGGGCGGTAAGTTTTGCCAGAGGGCTCAATGACACGCCAAAGATTGCGGCACTTCTTTTACTGGGCGGTGCCTTCTCGCCAGCCTTTACGATTTCTGTAGTTGCCGTAAGTATCGCGGTCGGGGGGCTCATCCATGCGCGAAAAGTGGCCCAAACAATGTCTCATCGCATTACCGCCATGGACTGCTCCCAGGGTTTTACTGCGAATTTAGTAACAAGTCTTATCGTGATATTTGCCTCCAAGTGGGGAATGCCTGTCTCAACAACGCACGTATCGTGTGGCGCGCTTTTTGGGATTGGAACAGTCACCAGGCAAGCGCATCTCAAAACGATTCTGGGCATTGCTGCCGCTTGGCTCGCAACGTTGCCGCTAGCCGCATTATTTGGGGCTGTGAGCTTTTATTTTTTGAAAGGAGTGGGATTTTGAAGACTGCCATCTCCTTTAAAGAGACGCTTGAGAAGTGTGGACTCACGCTTGTCCGAGTTTCACCACAAGTGGTGCAGGTTAACGTCGGCAAACTTTGCAATCAAGCTTGTCGGCACTGTCACGTGGATGCGGGACCCAAACGAACCGAAGTCATGAGCAGAAAAACGGTGGATCGGATCATCGAGTTACTGCGCTTGTCTCCCGAAATACGCACCGTGGATATAACGGGCGGTGCTCCGGAACTAAATCCCCATTTTCGTCATTTGGTGGAGGGGTCTCTTGGAAAAGAGGTGATCGATCGATGCAATCTGACTGTTCTCTTTGAGCCTGGCCAAGAGAGGACGGCAGAATTCTTGCGAGAATTTCGGGTGAAGATTGTTGCCTCCCTTCCTTGTTACTCAAAAGAAAATGTGGAAAGAAGCCGAGGCGCTGGTGTATTTGACAAAAGCATTCAAGCACTGAAGCTTCTTAATTCCTTGGGCTATGGGAAAGATGATGACGGACTCGTTCTGGATTTAGTCTACAATCCTTCTGGCCCTTTTCTTCCCCCGCCCGAGAAGGACCTTGAAAATGAATATAAAAGGAAGCTTAAAGAATATGGAATCACCTTTAACAAGCTTTATGCCATCACTAACTTGCCGATCAGACGCTTCCTTCAAAATCTAAAAAAGCTTGGAAAGCTGGAAGAATATATGGCTTTGCTTGTCGAGAACTTTAATCCCGAAGCGGCTAAGGGCATCATGTGTAGAAGTCTTATTTCCGTCGGATGGGACGGAAACCTCTACGATTGTGATTTTAACCAGATGCTGGAGATTCCCTTGGGCGGACGAGCACGAACAATATGGGATATCGGCTCTTTCTCGGAAATATCGTCAGGAGAGATTGTGTTTGGCAGTCATTGTTTCGGTTGCACGGCTGGATCTGGAAGCTCGTGCAGCGGAACACTTTTGCGAAAGGAATGAGGTATGGAAAAACGTAATGATATTCTGGAGACCATCAAGGAGTATTACGGCTCGGTGCTTAAGACCTGCCAGGATTTACAAACTAGCGCGTGCTGTAGCGTTGATGCACTTCCTGCTTACGTCAGGGAAATAGCAAAAGAAGTTCATCCCGAAGTAAAGGAAAAGTTCTATGGCTGCGGTTCTCCTATTCCACTCGAACTTGAAGGAAAAACGGTCCTTGATCTTGGCTGTGGAAGCGGAAGAGACTGTTATCTGCTATCAAAGCTTGTTGGAGAAAAAGGACGAGTAATCGGCGTCGATATGACCGATAAACAGCTTGAAGTGGCGCGCCGCCATCTATCTTTTCACATGGATAAATATGGATTCACAACGCCTAACATTCAGTTTCTCAATGGATATATTGAAGATTTAGAGAGTATTGGCATCAAAAATAGCTCGGTTGACGTTGTGATTTCTAACTGTGTCATCAATCTGTCTCCAGAAAAGGAACGGGTTTTTTCGGAGATTTTTCGTGTTTTGAAACCTGGTGGAGAGCTCTATTTTTCAGATGTTTTTTCCGGAAGGCGCGTGTCGAAAGCTATACAGGAAGATCCTGTTCTCCGGGGGGAGTGTCTTGGCGGAGCTTTGTACATCGAAGATTATAGACGCTTGCTTACCCGCCTTGGCTGTGCGGATTTCCGAACAGTGTCTAAGACCAGGCTCTCCCTAAATAACCCCGAGATCGAGCAAAAGGCAGGCGCAATTGATTTCTATTCGATGACGATACGAGCGTTTAAGCTATCACTCGAAGATCGATGTGAGGATTACGGTCAGGTGGCCATTTATTTGGGAACAGTACCTGAATCCCCGCACGCTTTTACACTGGACGATCACCATCGCTTTGAAAAGGGAAAGCCCATGCTTGTTTGTGGCAACACAGCGCTGATGCTCACGGCCACTCGTTATGCGGGCCATTTTAAAGTGACGGGGGATACATCAGTCCACTATGGTCTTTTTGATTGTAAGGCAAGTAATCGATCAAACGTAGAAAATCTTATAGGAAGCTGCTGCTAGAGGGGGGAGGCAAGAACATGCTCGGTATTATTGGAGGCACGGGGCTTTACAAACTTGAAGGATTGTCAGAAACAGAGTCGGTTTTGGCAGAAACGCCTTTTGGTAAACCTTCATCCCCGATACTTATTGGCAGAATGGGAAAAGCTCGTCTTGCCTTTCTTGCACGACACGGGCACCAGCACGAGCTACTGCCTAGTGAAATAAATTATCGGGCTAATATTTGGGCACTCAAGTCTGTGGGAGTACGCCGGCTGATTGGTGTGTCTGCCGTGGGAAGTCTACAACCTGAGATTCATCCTGGAGATCTTGTTGTCCCAACTCAGTACCTGGATTTCACGAAAGGAAGGCGAGCCAGCACTTTTTTTGGCGAAGGAATCGTTGCCCACGTATCGACAGCCAACCCGACCTGTCCCCAACTGACGGGCGTTTTAAAGACCTGCGCGGCCAGCGCTGACATTCCTATTTCTCTGGGGAGAACGTATGCCTGTGTGGAAGGTCCAAGGCTTGGTACTAGAGCTGAGAGCGAGTTTTTAAGACTCTCCAAAGCCGACTTAGTTGGAATGACCAATGTACCCGAGGTATTTCTCGCTCGTGAAGCGCAGCTTTGCTATTGCACTATTGCGGTGGTAACAGATTACGATTGTTGGCAGGAAGATCCGCTTCAACACGTTTCTGTCGACCAGGTGCTGGCACTCTACAAAAAGAATATCGGCAAGGTTCAGCACCTTATTATCATGGCTAGTCAGTATGATGATAAACACCCTGATTGCACCTGCCGAAAGGCTTTAGCAAACTCCATATTGACTTCGGAGAATCATCTTTCCCAAGAGAAACGGAATCTGGCCGACTTCCTAAAACAGAGCTGAAATGTCCGCATTATTGGAAAATTTAGCAGTTATCGTCCCGGTCGGACCAAACGAAAAATGCTGGGGTACCTTACTTACTGATTTGGTATCGTTGCCTTCAGGAGCTGAAGTGATTCTTGTCGGGGTATCCGATGTGCCGAAAGAACTTAATCTATCGCGTGATTTTGGTCCCAAAGTGCGCTGGATCAAGGGAGAAAAGGGGCGTGGCAAACAGATGAATGCAGGTGCCAACGCCACTCAAAAAAGATATCTCTGGTTCCTGCATGCAGACA
The DNA here is from genome assembly GCA_016207775.1 of Deltaproteobacteria bacterium. GTDB lineage: Bacteria > Bdellovibrionota > FAC87 > UBA2466 > UBA2466 > JACQOU01. The sequence goes on along the minus strand of JACQOU010000312.1, from coordinate 10,356 downwards.
CAAGGGTGCGCGAGGCAAATATCGCCGATCTTTCATCCCGAGTAACCGACACCGATGACGCTCTCGATTATTTTAACTTAGGCTTTCTACCGGACGGTCCCTTTCTGACCCTGCTTAATACCTGGGGAACTTGGTTCCGCACTCATCTGCTTCAGCTCCCCTTCGGAGACCAGGGATTTGTCATAAAACGGGAGCTGTTTGATAAGCTCGGTGCCTTTGAAGAAAATGCACGGTACGGAGAGGATCATCTATTTGTATGGAAGGTGCGACATGCGGGTGTGGCTCTACGGTGTTTTGAGTCGCAGCTTTTTACAAGCGCCCGTAACTATCGAGATAATGGCTGGGGAAAAACCACGATTCGTCATGTGTTACTCACGCTAAGGCAGGCAGTTCCACAGTACTGGAAAATTATCCGTCAATTGAGGGTTCCATGACAAACGATAATCGATCGGGAGCGATTGCTATTTTTGTCAAGACTCCCGGCCTGTCTCCCATAAAGACGCGTCTTGCTGAAACCATTGGAAAGTCAGCAGCCCAAGACTTCTATCGTTTAAGTGTTGCAGCAACAAGGGCTCAAGTGAGAAAGCTCGTCGAATACGACCCCACATTGACGCCCTACTGGGCCATTGCGGAACTGGATGCACTAAATCACGAAATGTGGAGCGGCTGTGCCCAGGTTGCACAGGGTGAAGGAAATCTGGGACAAAGGCTTGCTCATGTATACAATGAAGTACTCAAACAGCACTCATTTGTCTTGCTCGTGGGAGCCGATGCCCCCCATCTACCCTACGCGAACTTAATTTCTGCTGCGGAATCCTTACGCCAAAAGGATCACCCACCTGATGACGTTCCCTCATTTGTTTTGGGTAGATGTGATGATGGCGGGTTTTATGTCATAGGTGGAAATATTTCTATTCCTGTATCAGTCTGGCTAGAGGTACCCTATAGTGCAACAGATACCGCAGATAAGATGCGTGACGCTTTGTGCAGGTTTGGTGCAGTTGCCGAACTTCCCCAGAGTTTTGATATCGATACTGAAGGAGATCTAAAAAAGCTTGCGCAGATAACTTTCAACGAGCAAACGCTTTTGCCAGAGCAACTTGCTGTTTACCGGTGGGCAAAATACCAAATCGGAAGCAGAGCCGGGGCACTTGCTGAATAAAGCAATTTCAACAAATGATAACTTGTTTATTTTGGTCCTACTCTAAAGAAGTCAAGCACAGCTTCAATGATGAGCCGGTGTTTATCCACGATCTTTTTTCAAAAGGTTACTATAAAAGTTTCCCACCTTAGCAAAGGAGCGGGAGATATCAGTTGGTAATTGACATTGTTCGGCCAAAACAACAAATGGGGTTCGCCAATTTTCTGGAGGTTGGGGAAGATTTTCCGGAATTGAATGGGTTTTGCGTCGCCCGAAAGTTCGCTGAATGGCCTTTAACGTTGCAACGCCGGAAAGTTCCCCAGAGTCAATCAAGAGAACCATATCCACAAGATCTCGTACCCGCGAATTGGTCCTTTCCCGCCTAGTCGTGTAAGCATGCAACTTCTCCGCAAATTGTTGCTCTTTTGAAAGCGCTGTTAACCGGGGAGGGGAGATACCGGCAAAACCCAGCCAATCGCGTCCCGAGATGACCTCAAGGGGTTCCAGAACAACATCTCCCAAGCCGACATCCAGATGAAATTTTGCGAATGTTCTACCGTCCATCCTTGCAATTACCGGAAAACGTCCCCCGCCATAAGGAGCGTTGGTGAGATCGATGGATGCCGTTTCAATTCTATAAACGAAGAAGTCCGACAGATCGGCATCAGCCTTTTCCCGTAATAGTCCTAGAATAATGTTGTTTTGCTCGGCATTGTTCGGGGACCCGGCAATTTTCTTCTTTAGTATGAGGTCGATGTCCCGAGTGGCTCTGGAATTAGCCATACGCAGTTCCATTGCATAGCCGCCCTTTAATACCCATGGAGAGTTTTCCCCTAAAAAAAGACGGGCGAGTAACCGATCAAAGGCTACTTGGCGCCTTAATCGCGGAAGGCCGGTCTTCTCTTTTTCCTCAATGTTTTTTAGGCGGTCTTCCAGAGCACGGCGAAATGCCGTGGCGGTAGCATACTTTGTCTTTTTCAAGCTTCCACCTCTATTAGGAGTTCGCTAAGAAGAGTCCTTTCATTATCAGTCAGCCGAGCCTTTTCGATCTCTCGCCGGGAGATGAGTCCCCTTTGGAGCCCCTCAGAAAGGGCTTGAATCAAAAAGTCCCTGGAGACGCTATTGGCTACGAGTAGATCTACGATCGCCCTAAGTGACTTTGTGACACGAAATCCGCTTCTTTCCTCAATCTCTTCGGGCTTGAGTTCTCCCCTATGCAGGACGAGAATCTTCGGGATCTCTCTTCTGCGAAATGAAGGCGGAACTGTCATATGTATTTTCGACGGATTAAGATCGGAAAGTTCGTTAATACTTAGAGCAGTGTCGTATGAATAAACTCCCTGTGACACTCCGTCCTTATCACAGGACCAAAGCGACCACAGAGCGTATTCTGAGTCATTTGAAAGCGGGTAGCGTACTAGTTGGTAGATTCCACGATAGGCTCTTTTCCAATTGCCCGCTTTCACGTGGTAAGAGTGATTTTTCTTGTCAAAGCCGACTTTGATCGCCTGCCGGGCGGTGAATAGTCCCTGCTGGGCCTCGGCAATAGCGAATAGTTCTTGTTCTGGCGTGATTTTAAGTTTGGCCTTCATAGCACTAAATCCGTAATTTTTACGTATTTTATGCTAAGCCATTTGGCTTCAAGGTACAAGCACCAAATACGTAATTTTTACGGATTTAGCGTATAACTCGGGGGGCCTGTCAATCGGAAGGAAACAAATCAGCGATAATTTGCAAATATTGCCTAAAAAAGACTTAATTTAAAAATGTAAACATTTGCATATTTAGCCTAATAAAGGCATAATATGAGAATGTTAGCTGATAAGCCTTCGCGCGAGAATTTGACAAAATTCATGGAAACGTTGCAGGCTCAAGGACGATATACGTTTACCAAAAAGGAAGCTATTGCGAAACTTCAGGTCTCCGACAACGCTTTCCATAAGGCTGCCTTTCGTTTAGTCCACCAGCGGCGGTTGATACGGGTAAGAAACGGATTCTACCTTATTATCCCGGTCGAATATCAACTTTCTGGGGGGCTTCCCCCCACGGCCTATATTGATTCCTTGATGAAATTTCGTAAACAACCCTACTATGTCGGCATTCTTTCGGCAGCGGCTCTTCATGGAGCCGCACACCAGTCCCCTCAAGAACTTCAAGTGGTCACTTCGTTCCCCCTGCGGCCAATACGCGCAGGACGGGGAAAAATCCATTTCTTTACGAAGAAGCGAATCTCGAGTGTTCCCGTACAGTCAATTAAAACAGCGACCGGCTACATTCAAGCATCGACACCGGAGGCGACAGCTCTGGATCTCCTTCTATATGTCCGCTCCGCGGGCCATCTTAATAATGTAGCTACTGTACTGACAGAGCTTGCAGAAAAAATTGATTCTAAGAAACTTTTGTTAGCATCTCAATCTGGCTATGATCTTTCGGTTGTTCAGCGACTCGGGTACCTATTGGAGCGGTTTACGAAGCAAAAGGTGACGTCCGATCTCTTTCAATGGATAAAGAAACAAGAGCCCGAATTTGCGTGGCTAAGCCCTGTCCGAAAATCAACTACCGGCGCGCGTAACGTAAAATGGCGGCTCATTTTGAATGAAGAAGTGGAGCCCGATCTATGATTCCACAACCAATCATCACCGCCTGGAAAAACCAGGCACCCTGGGCAGAGTTTTTTCAAGTGGAACAAGATCTCGTTTTAACAAGGGCGGTCATTGAAATTTATAGCGATCCCCTCCTTTCATCCATGTTCGCATTTCGCGGCGGTACTGCGATGCAAAAGCTCTTTTTCGCTTCACCGACTCGGTATTCCGAAGACATCGATTTGGTGCAGACAAAAAAGGGGCCGATCGGTTCTGCCATCGATGCTATACGAAAACATCTCGATCCCTGGCTCGGAGAGCCTCGTCGCAACCGAAAGGAGGGTCGAGTTACCATGATCTATCGATTTCAGTCGGAAGGTCAGTCCTCCCAATCGATGCGTCTTAAGATTGAAGTCAACACTTCCGAAAATTTCGTGGTACGAGAGCTTCAAAAAAGGCCCCTTCGCTGTGCCACTTCCCTAAGCTTGATCCTGCAAAAGTGATCGATTGCTTTCAAAAATACATGGAGCACCAGGGAGTAAAGGTCTCCCGTGCTCAGTTTGAGGCAAACCTTGCTCTCAAAATGAAGGAAGCCGCCTTTGTTGAAGACATTCTTCCTCTTGTGGCCCCAGAGATGGACAAATTCGATTTCCATGCTGCACACGAAAGAGTAGCGACTACATTTGTTAGCCTGTTGCCTGGGAAGCCTTGGAAAAGAGAAGAATCAAAGAAATAAAACCCCACCCAAATTCCTCTGGTTTGGCGTTACCCTCATTGGGTTCTGCCTCCTGATTCGGTGATCACAGCTCTTGTTGCCATGAGATGGTTTGCCACCAGGTTGCAAACTATCGTCGGGGTGGCAGCCAGCCTCTAAGTAATAATCATTACCAAAAAACACGGGACACTTAGTTTCAGGTGCTCTTGAAACTCTGTGTCCTGCGCCTGCAAATGCCACTATTGACGATGGAACACCGATACAGCACAACGAATAGCATGAAACGACACTACCCATTTCTTTTGCTCGTACTTTCCCTTCCGCTTGTTGCTGATGAAGGGAATTTTGAATTTGCCACAGCTCTTTGTCAGCCAGGACAGATCTGTATTGTTAGGGAGCCCCAGGTGAATGGTTATTGGAAAACGCGAGGTGCTTTGAGTGAATTACCCAAATATAATCCAGCCTCGGAACAACTGTGGCAGGTGGATCTAAGAAGTCGGGATATTTCAAAGTGCAAATTGGAGGGGCGAACCAATGACCTTGTTCAGGCAGACTTTGATAGTGCAACCAAGTGGCCCGAGAGGCATCCATCCGATTTCTCGCCCGAGAAAATAATGGAGTTAGGCAAAAATCCCGGCCTTAGAGTACACGAGTTACATCATCAAGAGATTGATGGACGGGGTGTGGGGATCGGAATCATTGACCAGCCATTGCTTGTCAGCCATGTGGAATACAAAGATCGGCTCAAGCTTTACGAAGAGATTCATTCGGAAAAGAATGCGCCTGCGGTAATGCATGGTCCTGCTGTTGCTTCCATTGCCGCAGGAAAGAATGTCGGAGTGGCTCCGGCAGCGTTGCTGTATTACATTGCAGAAATGCACACCACCCCTCCGAAGAAAAATGGAAAATGGGAATTTGATTTGGATTCAGTCACCAAGTCAATTGATCGCTTGATCGAGATAAATAAACTGCTGCCCTCTGACAAAAAGATGAGGGTCATTTCCCTCTCTCTTGGAATCAACTCTAAGATGAATGGCTACAAAGCCGTGAAGGAAGCTATTGAGAGAGCCAGGGAGAATAATATTTATGTTGTCTATGTTGGCAGCGATCCTTTCTCTGGATCGGACAGGTTGACAAATGCCGACCCGGATAAATTTGAATCTGTTAGAAGAGGGAAGTTCTGGGGGATGCACGACTATGACAACAATAAGATACTCATTCCGATGGATTCACGGACAACTGCTGCGCCAACAGGAAACAATGATTATGCTTATTACAGTAACGGTGGACTGAGTTGGGCGGTTCCCTATGTCGCCGGGCTTTATGCACTTACTTGCCAAGTCTACCCGGACATTACACCTGAACTTTTTTGGAAGGTGGCTTTTGAAACTTCCGTGACAACCAAGGTTGAAGGAGAGAAATACTCCGAACTTGGCAAAATAACAAATCCCGCCGGTCTGATCGCGGCTGTGAAGACACGCTCTAAAAAGAGCACGGGCCTCTTGGCACCCCAACACCCACCCACATCTAAGCTTTCAGAACAAAGTCATAACTGAAGCGGAGACAACGGGCACAGCGTTCGTCGCCACGAGATGGTTTGCAAATAGATCACAGATCATGGCTAGTGCCTCAGTCGGGACCATAAAGCATAAAGCGATGTTTTCTAAAAAAAGCGGGCACGAAGTTGCAAAACTCCGTGCCCGCCCATATCGCAGGCCCCCTTCTCGATGTTGCACCGTTGTTGCACGCCATCTCGAAGAGAACCGAAACAAGTGGAAAAAAACCGAAATCGGTTAGGTAATTAAAGAATCTAAGTTCCCGAAGTTAATGTTTATTGGCTAACAATTTTACTTGGTTGCGAAGGAGGGTTTTTCGACGACAATCCGGCTCATAACCCGAAGGTCGTAGGTTCAAATCCTACCCCCGCTACCAAAATTTGCAAATGATTTCAAAGAGTCCCTTTCTTACAAGCCCCCCCCAAACGCCAAATTTTAGATGTCGCACATTTGTCGCACACCAAAACGAAATAAACCGAAAATTGGGTTCTAGAGCGATGATTTTGTAGAATTTTCCTCGAACACAGAGGCTGCGGAAAAACCGAAGCAAACCGAACATTATCGAACAAAATTTTCAGATTTTTTGACGAGCCCGACGAGTGTCTTCATGGTGTTCTCACGGTGACAGGTGACTGGCATTTAAAATGCAAAGTAGCTGATCTGTCATCAGGGTAGGCAGCTGGACCGGAAATAAAATTGACTATATTTTGATGGCTGTGCAAAAAAATGTCACCGAGGCTGCTAGTTCGAATTGTGAGAGGAGAAAGCGGATGAAACCAAGTTTTGTGGCCGCATTGTCATGCTTACTCCTTTTAAGCTCAAGCTTAAGCGTAAAACTTGCTGTGGCACAGGAAACCGATAACCATTAACCATGAAGCTTCTGGTAGAGCAGTAGTGGGGAATGGGACAAATCCGCGTGTTCAATGGAAGGAATTTGAAAAGGATGACGTCAAATGGCTTCTTCGTGACGGTTTTATTCCGGCCAGCGGTCCATATGATCTGCAAGGTACCCTTGAAATCAACTACTTTACCGATGCTCTAACGAACGCCGGCTCGACGGCCGAGCTCAAACTTGGAAACCGAAATTATATCTTAGGGGAATATTTTCCGATTGGCTGGACTAAGAAGAATTTTCCGAGAAGGGCACCGTTCGAAAAGGATACCCATCGGACCATAAAACTAGATTTCAGAATGAAATCGAATGGGACGTCTGCCAGAGCTTTTGCGTCTCTTAAGCCAAGCCGTGACGTGTCGTTTAAATGTACGTGGGGCGTTGTGGAAGACCAAGATCGGCGTCTACTACGATTAAATCTTTCTGAGGACCTAGGGTCGGTGACGATCGAAGAATTCTTGAAAGGCAATGAAAAGCAACCTATCTCTGATGCTCTTAGGAAGGCCGGTTCTGTCAACTATCAAAGTTCCGGTAAGGACGGGTTACAATTTGCTATGAATTGGCAGAATGCGAGTGTGAATATCAAACAGGAGAAGGGCCAGCCTGAATTATTTCATGGCAACTTCATCATTGGATCTACCAACCAGTCAATTACGTGTATCTTGGATATGAACGATTAGTCGAGTAGCGACTGGTTGAGCATGAATTAATCTGTTGGTTGGGCAGGAAGACCTCTACCGAACAAAACCGAAAACGTTGTCGCACAATTGTCGCACGGCGAATGGAAGAATCTCTGAATAACTCGAAGTAAACCGAACTTTATCCGTACTTCAGTGACTCTGCACTGTGGGAGACGTAAGTTGTCAGTATTATTTGTTTTACTCGGTTGTTGTGGGATTTTCCCATTTTCCACTTGTGGGAAATAGTAAAAATAGCTATAATTGAGTTGAGGTGCCCGTATGGCAATTGACAAGGTACAACAAAACTTAGTCCACGTGGATGACAAAGGCCGTGTTGTTCTGCCCAAAGGGGTGCGACGAGCGGGGCTATACGCTGTGGAGTTGATGGATAATGACGAAATCATTCTTCGCCCACGCGTTGCTGTTGACCCCAGAGAAGTAATTAGCAAAAAGACCTTAGCTATCCTAGATGAGTCCATGCTAAATCTCGCAAAAGGGAAAGCTGGCGAGCCAATCGATTTGAGCAGTTTCAGCGGTGAGGACGAACCCGATGAGCAAAAAGCCAAAGCCAGGCAAAAGAAATCCAAACGCCGCTAAAACAGAAGACACTATTTCCGGTCCCCCTTTCGAGATCCGAATGGGACTCCCTCGCATGGATTGCCTGTGGAAAGATCTCACGGAAAGATCAAAGTCAGGAAAATTGAATGCAGATGAAGGGAAATTGTATAAGAAGTGGGGCAAGGCTCTGCGGCTCTTGTCTGCTAATCCGTTTTATCCGGGGTTAAGCAGCCATGAAATAAGTGGCCTTACGAAAAAGTACGGCAAAAAAATTTTCGAATCCTATCTGGAAAATCGAACTCCCGGTGCCACAAGAATGTTTTGGGCCTACGGCCCAGGCCGAGCACAGATTACAATTTTAGCGCTTGAGCCACATCCTGAGCCAGGCGAGTACGGTAGAGTGAAGCTGGATTTAGCACCTTAGCGGTCATTTCCGTTCTCATTGTTTGACGTAAATCCCTCTCTAAAATGCGATCGCTCCACCTTTGTTGAACCAAAGAGGAAAATCCCGTGGAAGAATTCGCAACGCGTGATAGTGACTGGCCGGGTAGCATACAACGAAACGTTGCTTTGGGTAGAAATAAAGCACAGGTGAGGTCGTGAAAAACGTCGATTTTCGCTACCGAAAGAAATCGAAAATGAAACCGAACAAAACCGAAAACGTTGTAGCACCAGTGTAGCACCACGATTGGAAGCATACCGAAATCAGTGGAAAAGAATCGAGGTAAGCGAGACCGATCAAGGGATCTAACTTCCCGTATTGTGTTTGTTTCTTGCAATTGATTCAGGTAATTGGATCGTCGGAAAAAATTTTTCCGATGCCTCTCATAACCCGAAGGTCGTAGGTTCAAATCCTACCCCCGCTACCAATCCAGATACGGTACGAACCGCTGACCGGGGCGATACAGGCGCGTCCCCACCATTACTGGTTCTTCGGTTCTTCTCAATCCATAGTGGGTAATCGTAAAAACCCGAATCGGTGGATAAGGCGCAGCAAACCTCGCTGGAGATGCCAGCGGGGATTTTTTTTGCCCGGAGGAGTGAGTACTCCGGCATGAGGAATTTCGATCACCACCTTTTGAACGATGGAATTCAGATTGGCGTGTCGTTCGTCAGGGCCAATCGGGTGTTTAAGGCGGACCACCGCCATCGGGTGTAGTCAGTTGGTTAGCTTTGTCGCGGATTCAATCCTTGAGTCCCCATCCTAATCAAACCGCTCGGCCTGATGAATGAGTTGTCAAAGATCGCCGGCTACAACGGGCGCTATCCAGAGGCCCAAGCCGGGGCAGGAAATAGGGGGAGCTGCCACCCCTGTCTTAAGTGATTCACCTCCTTGAAAAAGCGTTCCGGGATTTTCATGTACAGTTGTCTTGCATGTTGGACTACCTTTCCCGGAATATAGATAAACCGTCGCCTCAACTTTTTTGAGAAGTGTGGCTTATCGGGTTTCTAGATCGTGCACGAAATTCCAAAATCGGTATAGTGGTTGCGCACCAAGAAGTCTCTGACTTGAACCGAATCTCGGTGGATTTTGCCAAACGGTTAATGGGCAATACAGCAACGGGCCTTGGAACGGAAAAGACGGTTGAACAGTTCATCGTGCATCCCAATATCCTGAAAACGCTTCAGGTGGGTGAGTGTGTTTTTATCACAAAATATCCAAAGTCCCAGACGTTTGTTGTAAAGGTGCAGCCTGCACCTAAGGAGCGACTTGAAAATGGCGCCGTGTATTCCGAGTTGCTTAAGAAGATTAACTCGTGCAATGAAAGTAGCGGCACAACGTTGAAGCCGCTGGATCTTCAGCACGGAATGCCACTTATTCCACCACCCCCTCCACAGCAGGCGGCTAATAAATCCGGGTTTTGGTCTGACGATAGTAATGATATTTTCTGAGCGGCTTTTCGAATTACGTTTTTCGCCTGCGTTTCTTTGTCCGCCGCATTTTTGTCTTTAGTCCACTCTTTCGTTTCTTGGTAATCTTCTTCGGCTTTGGCCGAATTGTCTTAGATGTAGTGGCTTCTTTTTGTGGGGAATCCGTCTGTTCCAGCTCTATTCCAAAGAGTGCAGTGAGGTTCGACCCCTTCAGGGTGCTTCTTTCAGAATCTGCTGCGTGTTTAAGAGACTCGGCGGTCGCGGCGCTGGCAATAAGATCAAGATGATTGGCGTTACGTAACACAAAAAGGAATTCTGGCTTTTCGTCGAGTCTGGCTCCCACTCCGTACAGCGTTGCGG
>JACQOU010000309.1 GCA_016207775.1 Deltaproteobacteria bacterium | reverse complement strand
TTTATGTTCTTTAATATTATCGGTCGCTATGAAAATAACGCTGTCGTCCGGCAGCACTGCCGGCCCCTCCGAAAAATTTCTTCCACCCTGCACATTCATGACGGCTTCGATGGAGATCTTGCCTTCTTCTGTAGCACGGAGCCATGTGATTTTTTCTTCAATATTGGTGGTGGAATAAATCACAAGTAAGTCCTTATCTGCTTTAAGCGGGGCCACTGCCTGCACGGATGGGCCCAACTTCTCATTCGCCAACGGATTTGAAGAGCCGAACTTGACTAAGACGAGAGTTTCACAATCCCACGTGACCAGATTTCCGTTGCCCATGACTGCGATTTGGTTTGGGGTCACAGGGAGCTTGCATTGTCCGACTTCATTTAAGTTTTCCGAATTCATTTGAAGATAAACGATACTAGAGTCATTTCTTCCAAAGACCACACGGCCACCAGACAGTGACATGGGTTTCTGTGCGATTCCCACCTCTGTGTTAGCTGTTGCTAGAGCATTGGCTTTTAGGAGAATTTCTTGGGCCGGGCCAAAAATAATAGCCTTTCCCAATTGATTGGAAAGGGAGTGGTGCTCGATTCTATTCCCATTATGCATAAGACGATCGTTTTTATTTCTCGGCCACAAAGAATGGGAATCAATTTGTGAAGGCAAAGCCTCAGTGTCGATAGTAAGAGTGCCATCGGGCATCTTAACGGGGCTTTGGTAACGAATGTTTTTTGTTGAAATGAAAATCTCGCCAGACGGCAATGAGCTGGAAAGAAACTCTGAAGTGGCGGGATCGGGATGCTTTGCTTGCGACAAGAGAAATTGTTTGAACTTTTGAAACTGGCAAGAGTGTCCCCCTATCCGAAGATTTGTGATTCCCCGATCTTCCAATTGTTTCAGGAAAAAATGTAATTTTTCCTCCTGGCCGGCGATGGTGGCAAGAAAGGCCCCAAAGGTGAGAATTCCCGAATCAGCAGACGATATCCATTTTTCATCCTCGAGCAAGACATCAAGATGATTGAGAGCCAAAACCACGTTTCCTCTGTTGTAGTGCGAGGTTGCGAGAAGAAAACGGGCCTCAAGCCCAGCGGGTGTGGAGGGGTACTTTTCAGCGATTACTAGAATGGCCTTTTGATCAGCCCTTTCAACGGCCTGCTGCAGCCGTTTTCTTGCCTCTATACCGTATATTCCATCGGTCTCCGAAAAGAAATTTCGTTGAACTGAGAAGGGCAGGCGTCGGAAGAATCTGCGTGCCATCAGTTGACTCGAAACCCAGCCATCTTTCGTTTTTACCAGTGCGTCTGGCTTGTCCAAGATCGTTTCGTGGACAGTTTGTACTGCCATGCTGTAGTTACCAAACTGAACAGCTTTTTCCGCTTGCCGGAGTGTATGCAAAACCGAGTGGCTATCTGTGTGACGTTTGTACTGCGGTTGGTGAAAGTCTTCATAGTCAATCGATTCAATCGTGAAGTCAGCTGGCTGAGAGACTTTCGCAAAAAAAAGGATGAAGCCACAAAGACCTAACTTGACCGTCTTTCCTTTCAGCATCAAATCCCCCAGAAAATCTGCCAAAAGTTGGTTGAAAACTGAGGCAGGGTCGTATTTGCTGCGGTGTAGCACGCATTCAAATGGCGGGCAAGGGGCCAAGCGATAGTTGCGCTGGGCGTTAATCTGAAAGTTCGAGAAAAGGCGTCTCTATATTTTCGCGTGGCTAACCAGCCTGCAAGTTAGGGGAACAATAACGAAAATCCCATCTTGTTTCCTTGCTGTCGCAAACGTGGAATTGACTTCGTCTTTTGTGGTATAAGGTGACGCTTATGTGTGCTCAAAAATACAAGATTACAGTGTTTTTTGCTCTGGTAACGGTGCTTACGGTTGCTTTTGCTGCGGTGGAGGAGAAACCCAAAGCTCCCGTTGTTTTTGTCGAGCAAGCGCGAAAAAGCGACCTTTTTGATCAACTCACCTATCCCGCTCGGCTTGCTCCAAGAGTGAATGCGACCGTGCTCGCTGAATCGGAGGGAATTGTTTCAAAGATAGTGGCTCCGTTGGGTCGGCAGGTGGCGCGAAACCAGAGAATAATGACCATTAAACATACAGACCCTGTGTATCAATATGCTCCTTTTACTGTGGCAGCTCCCGTGGCTGGAATTATCAGTCAAATCGAGGTGACTGAAGGCAGCTTGGTGACCAAAGGGCAAAAGCTTGCCGCCATTACCGATCCGACGCAGATTCGAGTGCTCGTTGAGATAGCTTCTCCGGACCTCCCCGATATCCGTGCCGGTCTTGAAGGGAAACTTAAAGTGGTGAGCGTTGAAAACGAAATCCCGGTTAAGGTGGCTGGCATCAGTCCTACCGTGGATAGTGCAACCGGAACAGCAACTGCGGAACTTGTTTTTAACAAGTCTGAGCCGCCACTTCCGCCTGGTGTGGTTGGGCGAGTGAGTTTTCGCGTGAGAAATCATACCGGGATACAAATTCCGGAGCAGGCGGTTGTTTATAAAGGTCGGGACACTTTCTTGCGCCTGATTCATGACGGTAAATCAAAACTGACTCCGGTAACTTTGGGTCCATCCCGCAGAGGTTTCATAGAGGTGGTGAAAGGTTTAAGCGATGGAGATCAAGTGATTGTTCGTGCCAGTGCTTATGTGGCAGACGGTGAGTCTGTCACTGTCCAGCAGGGTGGGAGCGGAGCGCTTGAATAGAATCTACTCATCTCCTTTTCGAGTGTATCTGGCGTTGTTGGCTGCTGCGGTTGCTGGAATTTACTGCGGCTTTAAGCTTCCGATATCGTTGTATCCGAACAGTTCAAAACCCACCGTATGGGCAGGGATGTCCTACGGTAGCCAAACAGCGGAAGAATTTCTAAATACTCACGGCAGCAAGCTCGAGCGGCAATTAAGGGGAATAACGGCGGAAAATGTGGATGTGGAACGGGTTGAGGGAACTTACGAGCCCTTTGAAGTGGAATACCGAATCGAATTCAAATGGGGTACTGACCCTTACGCTGCTCAAAGGGAAGTACGCCATATCGTTAACTCTTTTGCCTCCCGTCTTCCCGAACAATCGCGTGATTCAGTTTGGGTGTGGCTACGAAATAGAAACGCCGGTTTTTTTGCGCTGAGCTTTTATAGCGATCAGCGGACATTGGATAACTTGTACGACGTTCTGGAGCCCGCGCTCATGCCCCAGATCGCAAATGTTAAAGACGCTCAGGATCCGATGCTTTGGAATCCGTCAGCAAAACAGATTCAAATTGAACTGATTCCAGAAGCCATGGCTTCGCTTCAGCTTCTTCCGAAGACAATTGAAGATGCTGTTAACGGAGTTCTGATGAGCAGAAATGGCGGGGCTGTGAGCGTTCAGTCGGGGGCGCAGCTTAGCGTTCAAATGCCCAGAATTCCTATCAAGCCGGAAGATTTGGGGCGCACGGTGATTCCAACACACTCCGGAAAAAGCATTCATTTGGCTGATGTGGCGCGCATCAACTTCGAGCCCAGAATGACGGAGAACCAGAGCTACAAGACAAGCGGAACCCCCAGCATGATTTTATATGTCACTCCACGTGCCGGTGGAAACGTAAAAAAAATGTCGGAAGACATTCTGGCAATCGTCCAGAAAACCATGCCGTCGCTTCCATCAGATATCCATTACAAGACGCTTGTCGATCCTTCAGAATTTATCCGTTCGGCTGTTCGAAACGTTTCCCATGAAGTTGCTATCGGAGCACTTCTCGCCGTCGCCATTTTGTTTGTCTTTATTGGCAGTCTAAGAAACGTAGTGACTGCAGCCATTGAAATTCCCCTGAGCATGGTGTTGGCCTTCATCCTGATGCACCTGTCCGGAATGAACCTCAATTTGATTTCGTTGGGAGGACTCGCTCTTTCTGCGGGAATGAATGTGGATGCGTCGGTTGTGGTGATGGAAAATATTTTCCGTCATTTTAATATAGAAAAACCCAAGGACTTTGCCGCAAGGCTGCAGCTTATTGTTAGGGCGGTCCGGGAAGTGGCCTTTCCAGTTATTGCTTCAACCATTTCCTCTATTGTTGTTTTTTTGCCGCTCGCATTTACTTCTGATCTGAGCTACGCGGTATTGGGCGATCTGGCTAAGACGGTAGTTTTTTCGCATTCCTTTTCTGCGATCGTCGCCCTGATCCTTGTGCCGACGGTTAGGCTTCATCTGCTCTCAAAAGAACAGTCCTCCGACCATAAAGCACCCATTGAAAGCCACCTTAAGAAACTGGAGCATTGGTATTCGGAAAAGCTTTTGATTTTCATGGAAAAGCCACTTTTAAAGTGGGGGACGTACGGTGGCCTTGCTATCGGATTGGTTTTGCTGGCCGTTCTTGTCCTGCCCCGTCTTGAGAAAGAAATTATTGGGCGACCTGATACGGACTGGATTGTTTTGGATATCAATACCCGCACAAACACGCTCACTCGCCAGATGGAAACAGCGGCCGAGGAAATCGAAGCCCGTCTCCTAACTCAACAGGGAAGTAAAATACAATACACGTTTACACAGGTCCACGGCCCTAACAATGCTGGGATTATGGCTCGTCTTAGGAATAAGAAAGAGATGCGTAAGGTCTGGAAACAGATGGAGGAGAAGTTTACAAATTCGCCGATGACCACTTATCACGTGCAGCCTTGGAATCCCAGCGAGCTTCCCATTCCCGATCCCCCGCACCTTCAGATAGCAGTCCGTGGGGGAGAGGCTCAGGACCGTGCGGATATTGCTTCGGCGCTGGACAACCTTTTGGAAGAGCATAAGGTTTTTCCGAGAATTTGGACTGAGCCTCCCGCTAGTCGAAGATTTGGCGTTTTGATTGAGCCCAATCTGGAACAGTGGATAGAACTAACGAGGACTACCAAGACAGCTCCCATCACCCCTTCCGATCTTGCAGATATTGTTCTGGTTGCTACGCAGGGTAGGCGTATCGGTCATCTGCCAATGAATAATCAGCTCACTCCCATTGTGATTGCCTATCCGCGTGGTGAGCTCTCGACCTATGAAGATGTGGCTGCCTTGCCCCTAGGGATTAATTCAAAATTGATCCCATTAAAAGCCCTCGCGTCTGTGAAATTGTCGGAAGTGCGTCCCACCATTTTCCGAAAAGATGGGCGAGAACTTTACCTAACCAAGGCCAGAGAAAATATGGGCGAAGAGTATAAGGCAAAAGCTTCTCTCGCAAAGGCACAAGTGTTAGTAGCGGATTGGCAAAAGACAAGAAGCAAATCAGGGAATAGCACCGTTTCTGTCGCCTTTGAAGATCCTGCAAAGGACATGAATGAAGCGATTCATCAACTGGGAATTGCGGTTGGTCTTTCCGTTTTACTCATTTTTCTTACCCTACTCATACAGTTTGGGAGTGTGGCTGAGCCATTGTTGGTTCTTGTATCCGTACCGCTTGGCTTTATCGGCGTTTTTGTTTCGCTATTCGTTTTTCGGAGCACGCTGTCTCTAAACTCTGTTCTTGGTATCATTTTGCTTAACGGTATTGCCGTCGCTAATAGCATAATCCTTGTCGATTTTATCAAACGGCTGGTGGGTGAAGGAATTTCCGCCAAAGAGGCGGCTCTGCAGGCTGCTCGTAAGCGCCTCAGGCCTATCCTGATTACATCCTTGACGACGATTCTGGGAATGCTTCCCGTTGCCTTTGGTTTTGGTGAAGGCGGAAAAATTTTGCAGCCGTTGGGTATTGCCGTGAGTGGTGGTTTATGGGTCTCAACGCTGCTTACTCTTTTTCTGGTGCCGGCACTGCATGTGAGCTATCTCGAGTGGTGCCAAAGGCAATCGCCATCTGAAAGGCTGCGTGTTGCATGGATGGCTTTCACTGGGCGCATGCGGCGGGTACAGATTCCGGTATTCTTACGTCGGGAACACGCGGCGACAACCCGGGAAATTCTCTCATGAGGGGATGTCTTTTTCTTCTGTGCATTTCTTTTCAGCTTCTGGCGGCTGAAGGGAGCCTTTCTTTTGAACAGGCGCTTACTGCTATTGTGGAACAAAGTCCCGTTGTGGCCTCTCAAAGAGCCATCCAGGAGGCAGCGAGCGCTCGAAGTCTTCCCAGTCGGTTAGCTCTTTTGCCCTCTCTTTCTGCAGAGGCGTCCACGACACGATCCACCGACAGTGCTCAGTCGGGTCGGGGGCTCAACGCTACGGCACAGCTTAATCTTTTTCGTTTTGGTGCTGATTACGCCGACATGAGAGCTGCGTCAGCGGAGGTTGCACGCGAGGGGCTGCGTACTGAGGATGCCATTTTGAAAGCTGAAGCTGAGGGTGTGCGTGTTTTGGTTGCGTTTATTCAAAGCCGCAGAGAACTGGAAATTCTAAAACAAATGGTAAAGGTGCGGGAAGAGTCAGTTCGAATTGCGCAGGAACGGTATCGTAGGGGCCTGATGGCATCTCAGGAAAGCGACAAAGTGGTTGTTGACCGCGACAATGAGCGAGCAAGGCTCAAAGACAGTGAAGCCTCCGCTGCTCGTGCCACAGCCGATCTGGCAGCTGCATTGGGTTCCCACGCTGTTCTGGCCGAATGGCCATGGAAAGAAAGCTTGAACAGTCGTCGAGATATTTTAGAAAAAGAAACATCCAGTCTTTCTCAAAGGCCAGATTGGAGAGCTGAAGAAAAAAAGGTTGAGGCTGCTCGCTTGAGGAAGCGGCAAGCGTGGGGAAAAATGTTTCCGAGTGTGGATGCCAATATTAAGTATGGTTATTTCCAGCAACAAAACGCCGACCAGGGGGGCTCCCAATGGAGCGGTGGGGTGGTACTGTCCATCCCGCTGTTTGATAGACTGACCAACTTTTCAGCCTACAAGGGGCTTGTTCATGATGAATCATCAGCGCAAGCCAATCTTGAAAAAATAAGGAGAGAGGCAAAAAGCGAGTGGGAATCAGCAAAAGCTTCGTTCCAATTCTCTTTAGATTCTGCAACGGTTCGGGAGAGCACATTAGCCATCTCACGGAAACTTTTCCAAGACAACTTCAGTCGCTTTCAAAGGGGACTCGTGAGCGCCGACGACCTTTTGATTGATTATCGGCGCCTTTACGATTCGGAAAGTTTAACGATTGCCGGGTGGGCAACCGCTCACACCCAATTTACCAAGCTTTGTCACTCAATAGGAATGAGAGTGAGCAAGTGCCTGCAAGTTCGGTAGTCAAAAAGCACGTTAAGACTCATCTCCCGGAGTAACAAATTCAAAATTGACAAATCTCTGGACTTTCCTGAAGTCTGACTCATTTTCAGTTACGAGAAGGGCGTTATTTTCCTTGGCGTTAAGTGCAATCAAAATATCCCACGTCAATCGCCTGCGGATCCGCGGTTCAAAGTCATGTTCAGTGGTCATTTTCCTCATCACTTGACCCGCAACAATGAAATTGTCATCGGAAAACACTAGCAGCGGCAAACTATTCTGATGCTGCTTCAAGATGTTTTCTTGTGTCTTGTCTCGTACGCCTGCCCAAAGCTCCATCAGGACAATTTTACTGATGGCGTACAGAGCGGAACCTTGGAGAAACCTACTAATCTTCCGCTCGTATTCCGGAGAACGCAATAAATAGATATAAACATTCGAGTCAAAGAAAACCACATCAGTCTTCTGTGCGGCCATCGGAAAACCCCTCCCACTTACTCTTACCGGAGGTCTTGCGGAAAATCTCAATCGCTTTGCGATTGTTGATCATATTCCTTAAGGCCGTTTCAACCGTGGCTGTGGTTCCTTTTTGGCCCAAAACCTTCTTCGCCTCGTTCAACAGGTCCTTGTCTAATCTCATATTAATACTTTGTTTTGGCATAGTGAAACCCTTGAAGTTGTATGGTCATTATACAAAACTGTATATACAAGATCAAGCGAGTACACTATCCTTGTGGGTTCGCGCTGTAGGAAGCCGACTACTTTTTCTCATGACTGCTCGCGCGGGTTTTCTCGTGGTGAGGAAGCGTTGTAATCAGATTGTTTGAAAAATCTCGTATCCTAAATGCCATTTCACGTTGTGTATCTCCATCGAAACTGTGCCCTGCCTTAGGGTACCAACTCGTGACAGCAACGCCTTTTGTGCGCAGGGCCTTCTCATAGGCCTTGGCGCCCTCGATTGAAATGAGATCTTCAGTACCGTGCATAAGGTATACAGGGGTTTGGCATAGTGTAGTCACACGTCGCAAAGGGACTGTAAGGTCGAGGAATTTTGCCGGAGCCTGTCCCTCGTACAGCTGTTCGACTACATCCTTCATTTCTTCATCACGATAGGCGCCTGCCTGAAGTACGAAACCACGAAAAGGAAGCCTTTGGCAGTGGCGAGGATCGGAAAGAACGGATGCGCCGAGTATGGCGCCCATGCTGTGCCCGACCAATATAATCCGTTCTGGATCGACGCACGGATCATGGCGAGTATACTCTCCTGCTGCAACAATGCCATCTACGTGACGATCGAGGCCGAGGCGTTTTCCCTCTCCATGCCGGGGATGGGGGTAATGTGAGCCAGCAAATTGATCGCCATAATAATTGGCTTGGAAAACCACAAAACCAAGTTGGGAGAGCATCAGTGGATCGGATTGAATGGGCCAGGTTTCGTTGTCGGGCATACTCCCATAGGGACCTCCTCCATGAAGAAAAACGACCGCAGGATGGCGTCTTCCGTCGTTACACAGACCGGGGAGCATGCTGCGTAATGCGGGAAGTTTTTCTTTTCCGAAGGGGTATTGGACGACCTCATATTCTGGAAGATTCACTGTATCGGGTGGTTTACTCCGGATGGGTTTTTCAATCGGTGTTTTTTCACTATGTAAGAGATCGTGGGTTACCTGAAGTGGCACCTGGGCGCCGCGAAAAAGAGTATAGTGAAGGTGGTTGTTTGCAAGATGAAGTACGGTTCGATGTCCTTCCGGTTGTGGGAGGACCGTTTGGCGCCAGCTCTCTGCTTGCTTCTTAACGAGAACTGCTACGTTCCCATCGGCTCGAACTCCGCGAAGGGCAATAAAGGAATCACGATTGACCCAAAGACCAAACTTTGTATTCTCTAGAAGAGGCGAGGTTCGTCCGTTTGCGTCGAGAAGATAGAGCCCTACCGACCCTGTATCATGTGGACCATCCAGCTTCCGAAGCGGAATAAGAATTCCGCGTGGCCCCGTTGAAAGCTGTTGCCGGTATGTGCTTTGGTAAGCTTGATCGGCAAGCCGGTTTCTGCCGATTTCCTTCCCACCCGCGTCGAAGCGAACGATTTCAAGGCCGGGTGACTTTTGTTGCTTGGATTGGTTGAGTAAAAGCAAAACTCTATCCTGTAAATCTATGAGCCCGGCTGAAGCGGGCATGTCGGTGGCAAGTGCTGTCGAGTCACTCAGAATACACTTACCATTTTGAATAATGTATTGATGCAGGTGAACCTGCTTCACCCTATCGCACTGTAAGACGAAGTAACGTCCTTTTATTGCAGCAACGGAAGTGGCGGCATTACCTGGAGGTATGGGGGGACAAAGGACCGGGGCGTATTTTCCCGACCGGTCAACAATTGCTAGTTGCTGGTAACCTAATACCGCAACTCGCTTGCTGTCCGAATCGGTTGTCACGTGAAGACCATCATTGGAAAAATCTATAGGAACCTTGATCCCATCCAAATTCGTAACCGGATAAACCATCATTGAAGAGGACGGTCCTTCGGCCAGCCATTTTTGCAGTTGGGCCATTGTTGTATTTAGGTGGGTGTCACTTTCAATACCCAGGGCAAGACGAATTACCAAGGGAAGAATAAAAGCAAAAACAAAGGCCATGGGGTTATTGTACTCTATGAAAGCAGAAGAAGAGGGATTAGGTTATCAAACGTTCATGAGCAGCATCCTCCATAACGCCTGACGATCAGAGATTCAGAAAATAAAGCACTCCCATTACTCTTGACCCTGTTACTGATAACATGTTATTGTGTGTAACTAGATGGCAGCGTGGACTACTCCATGGAAAGTGCAATTAGCTTCGCTCGCAGAGAAAGATCTTAAAGATCGTATCAAACGCGGATTAATTTCCTCGGATGATGTCGCGGTATTAAAAGCGTGGGTATGCACCATTGAAGAGAAGGGTCCTGATTTTGTAGCTACCACTGCTGCTGGGCATTGGAATGATCACCCTCTATTTGGAGATCGTACAGGCCAAAGGTCGTCCAGTTTTAGTGATGCTGGACGAATCATCTACAAGGTCGATACGAGTAAGAATGTGATCGAGGTTCTGAGAGTAACAGAGGAGCACAACTACTCGAGTAACGGAGATAAGAAGAAATGAAAGATTTCTGGGACTTGAAACTTCCGGCATCTACGCCGGGTAAGACGGTGCGGGCATTGCGAAAGCGATTAAAGCTTACGCACGAGGACCTCGCACTGTTGACTGGAATTGATGCTTCGAACTTGTCCGATATTGAAAACGACCGTGTAGAGCTGGGATGGGACCGGGCAAGCCGCCTTGCTGCTGCACTAGGGGTTTCTGTTACCGCACTGGTTATGCCGAATGGTTACAAGTGTAATTTGCGGCATAGACTTGAGGAGATTTCCTCAAGAGCTCAGATACTCGTTGAGAAGAAACGAAAAACTGGATGACGAGCTGGAACTCTACCCGGCTTTCGCCCCGGTTTTACGACGTTATCTCTGCTGCAGTGCCTCGATAGCAGCGGAAACGCCAAAATCCTTGAGTTCCACTGAGCCGCGAATGCGCTGTGAGAGCTTTTCATGATACCAAAGCACTAACCGAACATCAGAGGATAGTTCCAAGGGTCGGTCCAGGCCTTCAAAAGCTTCTTTCATTCGTCCGGAAAAATAATATTCCCGTCGCAGGTCTTTTGCTTCCCTGTCCCACACAAAAACAATGTAGACTTTTTCAAATGTGGCTTTTAATGGCGATGGGCGTGTGGGGGCAACCGTCAAATCTGCATTGCGGACATCGCATTTAAAAGTGACCCAGTCGACGACTTCTTTGCGTTCACAATTGCTGATCTCTCCAGAGGTAAAATTAAAGGCTTGTCTATCGACGATGCTGGTGATTGCCGCACCCTTTACCGAGCCAAGATAAGTCGGTATTTCGGTAGCGTAAACAGAACCCATAACAAGTAATAGTATTCCAAGGATTAGTTTTGTCATAGAACCCCCTCTATTCTTCATTCTTATAAAGTTTTTGTGTGAAAACGATTTCGGCGTGATAAGGTCTTTTGTCTTCCCGAAGACCATTGAATGATGTCCGATTGGATTCGGAAACAATTTTGTCTTCTCCCAGGCCCTGTGTATCAAACGTGAAGACGATTGGGTCTGGCTCAATGGTACTCTTCAGTGGTTTTGGAATTTGGCAAGAGTAAATGGAGAAGTGAGATAAACTCCAAGTAGCCAATCTTCCAGTGAGCGAGAGATTCTTTAACCAGTACCGGCCAAAAGAATCTTTGTACAATTCCACTGTCTTTACTTCCTGCTCGTTGAAGACAATGTTTCCTGAAGGCGTGGCGTAGGAAGCCTTGCTGAGCGCTGCTTTCACCACGACACCATTTTCAACTTCTGCTGAAAAAAAGGTTTCGTTTAAAAAAGAATCCGCTTTGCAATGTACGGATATATCCTCATAAAGAAATTCACTTGCCAGCCGCAACCAAACAATCTCAGCAGCGGATGCCAGTGAACACGTTAGTGCCAATAACGAAATAAAAAGTGTTCGCATTCCCCCTCCCATGTCATGTACAGAAGCTGAGAACAGCACAGCAGTGGCTGATTTTCAATGTTCGAGATTAATGCTATGCGGCAGGTCAAAAATGCAAATGCGGATGGGTAAAGTCGGTCGGTTCCAGTTGGAGGGTGACGTGTTCGATTTTGTATTCGTCACGAAGAAGAGTTGTGAGTGTGTCCAAAGCCTTTCCGTGATTGATATCCTGTTCCAAAACAATGTGTGCACTCAGAGCGTGCAAGCCGCTTGTCATGGTCCAAACATGAAGATCATGCACGCTGCGTACAGATGGGCATGATTGCAGAGAGCATTTAATTTTTGCGATTTCTAGGTCTTTGGGAACACCCTCAAGCAGCACGTTCACGCATTCACCGAGGAGTTTAAACGAATTGATAACGATTAACAGAGCGATCCCTATTGACCCGACAATATCCGTCCAATACCAACCAAAAGCCCAGATCAAAAATCCTGCGACGAGCACCGAGATTGAGCCCAAGGTATCACTGACCAAATGAAGAAAAACCCCTTTGAGATTTAGGTTATCGTGACTATGACGGCGTAGAAGACCTAAGCTAATGAGGTTGATAACAAGGCCACCCGCTGCCACCACAGTCATCAGGCCACCTTCTATCCTAGGTGGCATCTTCATTCGATCCCATGCTTCATAAGCAATCCACACGGCGATAGCAACCAAAGCCGCTCCATTGACGAGTGCCGCAAGGATTTCAGCTCTGTAGTAGCCGTAAGTTTTCTCATCCGTAGGCGGCCTGCTGCTTATCCATAAAGCAAAAAGGCCAAGGCCCAATGCCGCAACATCAATTGCCATATGTCCGGCATCGGCCAGCAGTGCCAGTGAGCCACTGACGATGCCTCCGACAATCTCGAGCACCAGGTAGGTGCCCGAGAGAATGAGCGCAATCCAAAGTTTTTTAATTTGTTCCGGTGCTCGAACCATGCTCTGAAAAGGTACATCCTTCCTTTTCAGAGCTTCCCTCTCAGAAC
>JACQOU010000308.1 GCA_016207775.1 Deltaproteobacteria bacterium | reverse complement strand
ATCTACTATCTCTTAGGTTGTTATGTTTATTCCATTTTATTACAAAAGTGGTACACTTGTAACAAATGTCCGGCACAAGCAAAAAGGAAAAACATATCCAAAGAATAATGGAGCAAGGGTCTGGCGTTTTTTCAAGTCGCGAACTAGTAAAACTCCTAGGCCATCGCATGGCCATACAAAGGCTCGTTCAAGCTGATGAGTTACTTCCCCTGGGTAGCGGCTTCTATTCGACACCCAAGGTGGATCCGGCCGTTGCGCAAATCCACATCGTGGCACGTTTCTACCCGAGGGCCGTGATTTCTGGAGTTTCAGCGCTCATTATCCACAGGCTTTCTGATGAAAAGCTGGATAAGGCAACGGTAGATATTCCCAAAGAGACAAAGCTTGCAAATCGGCTCCTTAATGTTCGAAGGGTTGCCAAAAGCCGCTTCGTCGGTGTTGTACGTATGGATTATTTCGGCCAAAAGATCCGAATCTATGATCCAGAACGCTCGCTTTGCGATGCCTATCGAATTGATAGAGGGGCGCTCTTTTTTAAGGCATTAAAGCGGTATATGCGGGAATACTCGCCCAATCCTGAGAAGATAGCCAGGTACGACAAGAGACTTGGAACAAAAGTGCTTCCAGCCCTTCAACAGGAGTTAGCCAGTGCCTAAAGCAAGAATTTTCTTTGGTCGCGCAAAATCGTGGGCCTCAAAGAAGGGGCTTTTCGGTCCGCAAGCTTTTTTCCGATACGTTGTTTTCACTTACGTCGATTGTCTAGCCCAGGAGACCGACGACTTTGTTTGTAAAGGTGGCAATCTTCTCTGGCTCTATATTCACACGCCAAGGCAAACGGTAGATCTGGATCTCGTGACCTTGAAAGCCGATACTACCGCAAAGGTAAAAGAGCTTCTTGAATCCGGCTGCCGCCGAGGGAACGAAAAAGGTGTTTCATTCCGTCTTATTTCGCTGAAGGAAGTCAGCCAACAAGGTGAGAGGGGCGCTTCTGCCACCATGGAATACAAGACCGAAGGCGGAGCCGCTAACACCTTCGACCTTGATATCGTTTATGTCCTGCCCACAGAATGGAAAATGCTTCCGTCACCGATTGAATCGGACACAACAATCCGCGGCGCCACCTTGGAGCACGTCATAGTGGACAAGATTGCAACCTGCCATCGCTTCGGTGGAGGCAATACCCGGATGAAAGACTTTGATGATTTATGGCGGATTTCGAAATCGGACCAGAAAATTGACTGGGCAAAGGTTAAAGACGGGCTTGCACGGATGAAAGTGCCGCCGACGTTGGACAAGGACTGGATTAATGTCGAAACGACGGCAGCATGGGAGCGCCACGTAAAAAAGTATAAAGATCTTCCCCGCGATATTGACCAGGTGATTGTTGCAGTGAACGGGTGGTTGAGGGCAAATCTATCGTGAATTGTTATGCTCTCCAGAAGCGTTCTGCCACCTCGTCCTTATTGAGAGAGATGCAAGGAAGCCACAAGGCTGGAGGCGACGGTTTGAAAAGGACCCGTTTTGCACGGTTTGAATGGGTACCGGTCCGGTGAGAGAGTAGCCCCCCTGAAGGTCTTGGACACACGAATGCCTTTCCGGTTGGCAATGAGAGCAAACGGATGGAGATTGCCGTGGTTTGGCGCGATGAGGGAACCACGGTTTAATTGCTAGGGCTTATTTGCCCCGTTTTTTTCTGTTTCTGGTCTCGTTGATATTCTCGATAACTTGTTCCCTCCATGAAGAAGATCTCAGCATCATTGACGAGTCGGTCGACGATAGCGTGAGCGATGGCGTCATTGGCAAAGATCTGATTGAATTTTCCGAAAGGAATATTGGTAGTGGCAATGGTGCCAAGCTCCAAATCGTGTCTTGCGGAAATGACTTGGAAGAATAGATTCGATGCTTGAGCATCCAAGCTCACGTAACCGAGTTCATCGATGATAAGGACCTGAGGTCTTCGATAACGATTTAGTTCAGACTCCAGATTGAAAACGCGTTGGGCATGAGAGAGTTGGTTCACCATTTCAGCAGCAGTAAGAAAGAGAACAGAGATTCCCTGTTGGCAAGCAGCAAAACCCAAGGCACGTGCTAAGTGAGTTTTGCCAAGCCCCGCATTACCAGTAAAGACAGCACTGGGGAGATTCTTTGGTGTGATTGTGTTGTACAGAGAAAGATAGTTCTTTTGAATGGTTTGGGTGGCCTTGCTGTGGGAAAAATCGAATGTATCGATCGTTTGAAGGCGCTTAAACTTTGCTGTTCGAATACGCGATGAGATTAAGGCAGCTTTTCTTTCAGCTTTTTCAGTGCTTGCCCATCTTGAAATGTGTTTAAGAATGAGTGTTTTTTCTGCTGGAGGCATTTCCACAAGGTCGTTTTTTAAAGTGAAGCCCCAGTGTTTAAGCCTAAGCTCAGTAAGTAAGGCTTCAACCTGATCAATTTCTGCTTCACCATGATGGGTCGATTGGTTCTGTTCCATCTCCATAGAGTTCTCCTGATTCAGTTGACGCAATAGGATCGTCCGACTGAAACAGGAGTGCGTCATATCTCCTCAAATCAATCGTCGAAACCACCCGATTGAGTTTCGAATTTTGAAAGTTAAGCGGTTTTGGAGAGACTTCGGATGGAGAGTACCGGCTTTTTAAAAGAAGCTCCATATTTTCTACGCCAATGACAGCGTTTTTAAGAAGCTCGGAAGCAGCTTCATTGACTGCAGCCTCGCCATACACCGTGGCCAGAGCTAAGATGCGAGCAACCTCACTGCGAATCGAGCGGTGGCCGGAGCGAAGAAAATTCACATAGTCATACATTGCTGGGCCGATACTCTTAACAGCAGAAAGTTGCCAGGTATCACGACTTGCCCCAGGCTTCCTTTCAAGAAGCCCCTTAGAGTGTTCGGGCTGACTGAACGTGTGGTTCTTCTTGTATGAACGAGAATGCTTTGCCACAAAGCGATCGTTATAAAATATTTTCACGTGAGAATGATTCACGCGTACCGTGACAGTGATTCCAACCAGGGTCCACGGCACCGAGTATCGGTTAGTATCGTAAAGAATATGAAAGTTTGGAGGTACGACTCTAGAAAAAATCTCATCCGTATCGTAGGGATGTGGATTTACAGCTCGAAGGGTGGCTTTTTCTTCGGTATCAAAGTGAAGGCGTGGGATTTTCTTGGTGCTGCGATGCTCTCTCGTGTTTGCAATTTCATCTCTCCACTGGGCGGCTTGTCGGCACAGGTCTTCAAAGTCAGAAAATGTTCTTCCCGGCCAAAAACTTGAGCGGATAAATTTGACCCCATCCTCAACTCTTCCTTTTTCGTTGCCTCGTGCTGGATTACAGGCATGCGGATGGATTGCCTGATGCCCCATGTATGCCATAAACTTGGCATTGAACCGAATGATGGGTCCCATTCGATCGGTTACAGCGCTGGTTAAGTTGTCATACCAACACTCCTGGGGCACCCCACCGAAAAACCCGAATGCATTCTCATGGCAACGAATGAATTCTTCAAATTTTTCGGATCGGGTAAACTCAATGTAAAGAAGCCTACTAAAGCACAACACCATGACAAAGCAGTGGATCTTGACTCCATCTCCAAAGACATTCCCAAACTCTCCCCAATCAACTTGCGCGCATTCTCCCGCCTGAAACTCAAGGGTTAAAAATGCCTCACGACTTCGTACTGGAGTGGTCCTGTGCTTTTTTACCCACGCAGTAGCAATCGTAATCCCTCCCGGATATCCACTCTCACGGATTCTGTGAAAAATAGCTCTTGCCGACATGAAGGGATCCTTTTTTAAGAACTCTTCTATCTGGGCTCGATATGGCTCGACTATCGAGGTGCGTTCGGGTGGCTTTCTCTCAAGCGCTACACCATTTGATGCAGTGAAAATCAATCGGGGACAAATCTATCCATATTTTCTCATCTCCGGAAGATTGGTCACTCACGCTTTTTTTAAATGGACTGCGTCCCCGTCTTCGTCTTCGGTACAATCGTTGCTGCTTGCGACGACTTTCCTTACCCTCTTCGCTACTGACATAAATACGTTGGGCTTTGCGGTGAGATCTTCGTCTGCCGTGCTCCTTACATTCCCTTCGGCAGTAGGCCTGCCCACGAAAACAACTCCGGCAGATCCAAAACTGAGTTCCACACCAACGACAGGTGGGCTTAAATCCCATTGCCATCCAGTCCGAAAATAAACGACTGGACGGAACGGGCCCATTTTGGCTATGTTCCGTTCATATTGATTGCGATGGGACTATCCATCCAGCCAAATAGAAGGGTCGGACTTATCCTCCAGCCCTTCGCATCTTTGGCCATTACTCCTACCGCACTTTATTGGGATAAACTACCCGGTCCCGGGTTACCGTCATTCCGGTCAAAAGGGGGGAATTCCAGAGTGTAGCCTCCATTTCATCTACCACCCAAACGATATCAAAACACTCAACCAAGGTGAGGCCATCGTCTCGCTTCCCTACCCACAGGGTATTCGCACCCTGAAAGTAAAAATCACTAAGCGTCCCGAGCTTGAGACCTTTGAAATTCCTGTGCAGCCTAAAAAAACTTCAGAGATTGTTCTTCCTGCGCCCCAGGAACCAAAGAACAAACTTGTCTGAATTGCGAACAAATGAGGAAAACAAATGAAACTTAGAAAAACATTCGCGGTAACTATTTTGAGCTTTATTCTTATGTCGGTCCTGACAAGTTGCGCTACTAGCGGAAAGGCGATGGAGAGCGTGCAACAGGTAATAAACACGTCGGGGGCTCGTATAACGAATGGGCAGCTCGTTCTTCCTGGTACACATACAAAACTGAGGAAAACAGTGCGACACGGCAGTGAGTAAGGATTTCTAACCATCCAGAAATTAATGGGTTTATAACAATCAATAATTTCAAGTATTTATCCAAAATTTCGATTGATAAGGGATCTCTCTTCAAGTAAGGTTATTTTCAAGCGATGATGATAAGTCACCAGACAACGTTATTTGATGGAGAAGCGATTATTCCGAGAAAAAAGGGACAACCCGCTAGAAGCAGGACGAACGACGCCAATTCGAAGACATATTCGAACGAAGCACTGAACGAATATCTTCAAAAGACGGGCGCAGCACTTATCGGTGATGAACTAAGGCTTCAAGTTCTAAAAGATTCGAGTGCGCATTTTGCTTTATTATTTTATCGCGGAAATAGCGAGCTTCTGAACAAGCGAATCGTTTCTGTCGTGGGAACCCGTGGGCCGTCCGCCCAGGGAATCGAAAACGCCAATCGAATAACAAAATTATTGTCAGATTTGGGATTTATAGTGATGTCCGGTCTGGCTAAGGGAATAGATACGGTTGCCCACCGAGCTGCTTTTGAAGCGGGTAATACTACAATTGCGGTTCTCGGAACGCCAATTCATAAAGTTTATCCCGCAGAGAATAAGGGGCTAGCAGAAGAAATAGCGAAGAAAGGTTTGCTCCTGTCTCCGTCGCTACCGCATGAGGAACATGGGCACTATCTTTTCCCAAGAAGGAATCGGCTTATGGCCCTTCTCTCTGAGGCTACGATCATAATTGAGGCAGGACCTACTTCTGGAGTGGTGCACCAGGCGGCTGAATGTCTCAGACAAGGGCGTAAGCTCATTTTGCTCAAACCGATCGCCGACAATCGCGATTTGCCGTGGATTCCAGGTTTTATAAAGAGCGGTGCAAAAGTTACTGAAACTCCGGCAGACTTGAAAAAAATTCTATTATGAAAATCCAAATCGAACGTTTTCCGCATGCCCAGTATGACAAGAGCACCAAAAGAGGTTTTCTTTGCTACTACTACCCTTATGATGCCGTAAAAGAAAAAACTCTTGATGCAAGTTTGTGGAGAGATGAATCCTATTCGCCTGAAATTCTTAATTTCAAGGAAGGCAGAGACGCGGACATTGACTATTTTGTTCGACCTTTTTTGCAAATCCTATATCAGTCATTAAAAATTGAAAAAATATCTTCGGCTATTTTAATACCTCTCCCAAGTGCAATCCCACATAACAGTCCCAAGTTTTCAACCATTGCTCGCGACAAGACGAAGAGAGATGCGCGTAATCGAGACAATCGAAACAGTATTTTTTGCAGTTTATTGTCCGCAAGAGACTCGCAGTTTCAGACTTTGGATATTTTGATTCGAGTTAAACCAAAGAAAGAAAAGGAAGAATGGACAGCTCAGCAGCACGCACAGTCCATGGAAGTACGCTATTTCTCTGATACATCGGTGTCACTTAACAGTGCGCTCGTGCTGGTTGATGATGTTTGCACCAAGGGGCATACAAGCGACGGAGCAAAACTAATATTGTCGGAACATTTTCCGGGCGTCTCAATACTTAGCTTGTCGTTGGGCCAGTCGCAAAGCCCCTCAGATTTTAAGTCGTTGCGACAAAGAAACGATTGAATGTTCAGTGAAGGCTTCCGAGTAACCCTGAACGCACATAGACCTCAAGCCACACCGCCAAGTGATCGATTTGATCGAAGAATTCTGACTAACTGTTTCGCTTATCCGAACACGGATGAATGTTCATTAGGCAAGCCTTAATCGTGCCTGATCGCTTCAGTCGTGCACTGGTAGCTTTGGATGATTGGTTTGATGCCTCCAGACCAAAAAATATAAAATCAACAATGGGGCGACGACAACCAAAACAATTTCGAGCTCGTTACGTTCGAATTTCCTTAAGGCATCGATATGCTTAACGGCAAATCCCACAGATTGTTGCATTGCGAATAGAATAAATACCATGCCCACAAGAAGCCCGCACCGAAACGTTGGTCTAAATAACGTCAGAAGCAGCCCGAAAGCGACCACTACCCCGACTATATCCCCGAAGATATCCATGGAATTATCGAAGCTCCATCCGAAAAGCTGGTGCACTATCCAAGGAATGAGAACCCATACGCCGACCACTATCGGTATGAATGCAAGCAGCAGCCAAGACCATTCTCGTAGTTCTTTGTTCATCTTAACGATACCTCGCTGTTCACGTAGCGAACAGGAATCAGCGTTACATGGCTGGCCTATCTTAATTCCGTTTTGCCT
>JACQOU010000318.1 GCA_016207775.1 Deltaproteobacteria bacterium | reverse complement strand
TCCGTTTTCAATGAGCTTGGAGGAAGAATCCCACAAGCTAAGGACTTCACAGGCAAAGAAGCCAAAACACTTCCGGAGGAAAAAAGAAAAGCTAAAAAAAATGCCTATGCTTGGATGCAATATAACGCCGATAATTCCGAAGCTCTGTCAAAACTCCCTCCCAATATCCGCGCACAAATAGAAGCCTGGAGAGCCGCAAACGGCCGCAAATCCCCGTGAGTTTGTTCAACCCCTTCGGCCCAAACGTTTCATTTATGCTTAAAGGAAGAATTTAACAGTATGGAGTTGATCAATGTGTCAGTTCAACTAGCAAAACAGAAACTGATTCGCAAGTTTACCAAGAGTGATATCGCGCAACTGTTACCAAAGCTTATCGATCGCGGTTTGGTCTACAAAATGCGACACGGAAGTTATTCTTTGGCTATACCTATGTTTGTGGGTTTCATAAAAAGGCAGTTTCACTGAAGGACAACATTCGAGACACAACAATTTCTGACTCCCTTTTCGTATTCAAATGAGACTCTTGATCAATGGCAAAAATATCTATTTAGGAATCGGCTTCCAGAATTCCAAATATCGCTCGCGTTCTTTGGCTTCTTTTGGATCTGTTTCAGGTCGAACCACCGAGTCATCCATTGCGATTGTAATCCCTTGTCCTCCCGATTCGTCGAATGATTGTCGCAAAGCCATAAGTGTCGATAAAACTCGACACTATTGGGTAAACAGTGTTAAATAACTGTAATGCTTAGCAAAGATGGACTCAAAACAGTTCTCGCGGCCTGGAATTTCTGGAATACCCAGGCGCCCCCATCAATCCCCAGAAGAATTCTCAAAAAAAAATGGGATTGGGATCCAGAACTCATTCTGGTTATCCAGGGCGTACGTCGTTGCGGCAAATCGACTCTGCTTACCCAGATCATGACGCAGAAAAAGATTCGACCCACAGCCTGCTACTTTATCAATTTCGAAGATCCCAGATTATCTGAGGATCTCACTCCAAAACTCCTGGACACTCTGGTCGCTCTTGCAAAAGCTGAAAATAAAGAGAACACGCCACTTTATTTCTTTTTAGATGAAATTCAGGTGGTGGATGATTGGGAAAAGTGGCTTCACAAACAGGTCGAACGCCCCTCCACGAATCACTTTGTCGTTACGGGATCAAACGCAACGCTTTTGGGAGGCAGAATGTCCACTGCCCTAACAGGACGCCATAGAACCATGGAGCTTTTCCCCTTTGATTATTTGGAATACAAAATGGCTGTTCGAGAAGGATCTTTCGAAGACTACTTAACCCATGGGGGCTTTCCGAAAGTTCTTCGTGTGAGTGAAAAAGACGAGCTTTTACGGGAGTACTTTATTGATATCATCGAAAGGGATGTGCGAAGACACGTTTCCACTCGAGTCCCTCAAACCTTATTATTGATAGCCAAAGCGGTGTTTGAAAGCATGGCTACGGAGATGAGTCTTCGGAAATTAGCCCGATTGTTTGGTTCCACTGCAG
Organism: Deltaproteobacteria bacterium; assembly: GCA_016207775.1. Lineage (GTDB taxonomy): Bacteria > Bdellovibrionota > FAC87 > UBA2466 > UBA2466 > JACQOU01. The sequence continues at coordinate 11,031 of JACQOU010000318.1, read as the reverse complement.
ATACGGTGGGGACTTTTGTGGAGGCACTGTGCGCTTCTTATCTTATTATGGAATGCCCGTTTTTCACCTTCTCACAACGAAAGAGTCTTGTACGTCCCAGCAAATACTTCCCAATCGATACCGGATTGCATCGCTCCGTGATTACAAGATCAGGAGCCGACCGTGAAAAATATTTGGAAACCATCGTATTCCACCTCTTGAAAAAACGTTTCCGGACAGTGTCGTATTGGAGGGCTAAACATGAAGTCGACTTTGTCGTCCAGGACGGCAATAGTGTCCTGCCGATTCAAGTAACATGGGAAGGAATAAAAGAGCGTCATCTACTCGCTCTCAAGGAGTTCCACCGTGAATTTCCTCAGGCCGAAAACGGCGTTTGCATTACAAGAAACAATATCGAGGAAGTTCTTAGACACGAAACTTTTGCTAATCATTTATTCACAAGACTGTGAGTTATGTACCACGTCAAGCATTTAATATCATTTGAAATAAAGAGCGTAACGCGATGGATCGCTCGTCGCGAGCGATAGGTCTAACGCAAGCCTTCACCGAGGCACAAACCAAGGATTTGTCGAGTGTTGAATTTCTTCCGATAAGTGATTTCGGAGATCTATTGGGTAGAAATGCACAGCGCCAAAACAGGTAAGAAGTCACTATGTCTTTGAAGGTGGGCATAATAGACAAGCTGTTACTTGTCGTTAGTACCGGCGTATTCGTGTGGCTTTTTTACCTACTCTTTTTCCAGACGCATCAAGCGCAGAAGGGGGAAGCACAGATCATCGGTACCCTGCAATCGGAGACAGGAGTAAAACGTCGGCATTCTGGGAGTCTTTCCTGGGGTGAAATTAAAGGAGAGGCCCCAGTTTATTTGCGCGATATCATTTACACGCCCAAAAACAGCACTGGAAAAGTAACGTTTAATAACCGGCGCACCCTGGAGTTAGCTTCTGATTCCATGATTCAGTTTGATGAAGTAACCACCGACAGTGTCGAAGTGTCATTAATCGGTGGCGAACTTAAAGAAACGGGACCAGAAAAAGATGTCCGTATTGCTAAACGCGAGCCACTTAAGATATTACCGATCCTTACTCGCCGGGCAAAGCAACTCGCTTATTTGAGAGATCCGGAATACCTAACCAAACATTTAAATTCCTTAAAAGAGCGTATCGACCAGAGTGTCTACAAAAAACCAAAACTTGAAACACTCGCTACTCAATTCCAATCGACCTCGGGTTTGGACAAGCTTGACTACTTCGAGCTGCAAATTGTTCAGCCAAGGACAAACGCGATGTTTTCAAGCTCCGAAAAATGGATTGAGTTACTCTGGACGCCCATCCCAGTGGATGGCGTTCGTTACGAACTGCAAGTTGCGAGGGATAAAACATTCAAAAGAATGCTCGTACACAAAACAGTGAAACACCAACTGCTTCTTCAGTTTGAGGACCTGGGCGACTACCATCTCAGAGTACTGGCTCACAAAGGTAAAGAGCATATCACCTCCCCCCCTTCCGCAATCGTATTAGTGCCCGGTGGGGGACGAGACGTTGCAATTTGGAAACGGCTTCCGGCGGCACCACTCCGTGGTTACACCGTCGAAGTATCCAAACAAAAAAGTTTTTCACGTATCTTATCCAACCAAGTTGTGAATGAACCCGTGTGCCCCAAAGAAGGACTTCGACCAGGCCGTTACTACTGCAGAGTAGCGGCAATTGAGCGGCCCAAGGATGTCCGTGTCTATTTGTTTTCGGTGGAATAAGCGGTGTTCTCGTACCACGCTTCGCGTGGGTCCCCTCCTGGCAAGGGCTTTGCACCTTTGAAAACTCAAGGAATACAGATTAATCATGCATCAACGTTTTATCCATATATCCCAGCACTTATTTAATCACCATCCTTCTGTCCCAATCATGCGGGTTGGAGAACTTCTAGTGGGCTGTCTATTACTTTGCCAGTTGGGTTTCGCACGCGAGGAACATTCAACCCTTCCAGAGCAAACTGCGAAATCAAAAGCAGTGGCCTCCATTTCTGAAAAGAGAGTGGAGTCCCCATCTTGTCCGGTCGATCTCAAGAAGGTCGTTAAGTTTATTAATCGTGAATCAATGGATGCAAGTGCTGCCGTTAACTTCATCGCTGACCGAGAATGTGAATCACTACGTGCCGGAGTAGCCCGTGAAGTGGAATTCTCGGGGCTGGGAGCTCCCTATAGCAGTCTTCGCAATTTCGTCCCAACAGTTTTTTCAGAAGACGAATCTGAAAAAGCTAGGGTTGATGGCCGGCTTTCCGACGTCGTTCCCGGATGGCTAAGACAGTACCCACTCGGTTCACAGCAATGGCTTGTTCTCATGGGCCAAGTGGGCCTGATCAGTCCAACTGCGGGCAGGAAAGTTCTCGTCAGTTATATTCAAAACCAGATGGTAAACTCTCAGCTGGCGACTGACACAAGGTCCGAGCCAAAGACTGCTGGACAGCTCGCCTCAGAATTCGTCAAGCTTGGCTTGGACAAAGAAGCCATCGCTACCCCCTTCGCAGAATCAGTAAAAGAAATGGCTTTCTTAACCGTGCAAGCTGATTCGCTACGGGCCATCCTAAGCTCCTTAGCAATGGCATCGTCAGTCGAAAACAAGTTGATTCCAACACTCGATAAGTCAGCCGAAGCCTTTCTGGAAGGTGTCAACCGGGGGGAGAAGGTTTACTCCAAAAGCATGAGAAAAAGTCTTCTGGAGGCAGTGGTATCCGCGACCAAACAGGGAGTGGGATCCCATAAATTGGATAAGGCTCTGAGTGAATTCAATCAAGCGGTATCCAAGCTCCTAGCAGGTCTTCCGTTAGAAGATTTCATGCTTCGAAAGTTTTGGGAAGATGCGATTGTCATTCTCTCAAAAACGACGACTCAAAATAACCTCGCTCACGTCGTTGGTCTCAGTCTGACCCCTGAAGTGGTTTACCTTCCTTTAAAAAGTCTCAATCTCTTGCTGATGGCAGCAACGAATTACCCTGAGCTAGGCTTATCATTGCAACGGAACTACCTTATAGCGGGCAAAAGACTGGAAGAGCAACAGCATGCTCTCGGCACATTACCTCCGGTGCAAAAACAACTCATGCGCGAACTTGCGCAAGCGCTTTTGGCTTTATCTGAAACAGACTCACACTGGCTTGCTTGGACAGTGAGTCAAGGTTTCCTGAACAGGGAAGAGGTAGCCATGCATGTATCCAGAAAGTTTCTGGGTTACCTCAAAAGAAGAGAGATTGCTTCTGAGCAGCTAGCACCCAGAGGGCCGCTCGCTGCTTCTCTTTCCACGATGTCAGAAAACTTACTCGTTGGATGGCAACTTGCCACCGCCCATTTACCCATATTGATTGACTGGGTCGAGCACCAGAGAAAACAGCCCGCCCCATAGAGACAATCACACAAGCGATCGTCCACCGTCGACAACAAGATTTTGCCCGGTGACGTAATCATTTTGAATGAGAAAGCAAATAGCATCGATGACGTCCTTGGGACAGCCCATGCGCTTGAGCAAGGTTTGAGCAACAGATTTTTCTTGAACCGATGCAGATAGGTCTTCAGGCCACAGCACGGGTCCGGGGCTCACGGTATTCACCCGGACAGCGGGCGCAAGCTCAAGCGCCAGTTGCTTGGTCATCATGACGAGCCCCGCTTTTGAAATGCAGTAGGCACTGTAATTTTTCATGGGGATACTGGCATGCGTATCCGCAATATTGATGATGAGCCCGCCTCTTTTCGACATCTGCTGCGCAGAGGCCTGAGCCATAAAGAATTGACCTTTCAAATTGGCCTGCATGATATCGTCCCACTGCATTTCGGAACACTGGAGTAGCGGCGTGGGATAAAAAGCGCTCGCACAGTTAATGAGAATATCAATAGGGCCAAGCGCTTGCTGGCTCTTTTCAACGAGACTCTTGATTTCTGAAACTTCTCGCAAATCAGCCGAGTCGCAAAAGATCGCACGTTTTTGCGTCTCGGCCTGTATCACCAAGCTCTGTGCTTCTTTTTTCGAGCGATAAAAGTGAGCAGTCAGCCGGATATCCCATTGCAATAAATGATCTGCAATCGCTCTTCCGACACGTCTGGCAGCGCCGGTAATGAGTATGTGCTTATTCTTTAGCTCCATCGCCTGGGATGCTCCCCCATTCTCAGCCAGGACGCAAGCTGGAATGAAAAAACTGACTCAAAAACCAACCCTGATTACTTTTTTTAGCATTTCTAAACTTCCAAATAATCGAGTTCCCGACCAAAACTTTCTTTCATGGCAATTAGCCCGCCCAAGGCAATGAGTAAGGTGATGGCTCCGAGCACCTTCGCGCTGCTCACCAGCCCCAACGGTTCCGTCAAAGCACGCAACGCCAATGTTAAGGGAATAGCAGACGCACGCACAAAGTTTGGCACCGTCGTTGCGACCGTAGCACGCAGGTTAGTCCCAAACTGTTCGGCGGCTGCCGTAATAAAAACGGCCCAATAGCCTCCCGCAATACCGATCCCCAGGCAAAGCCAGTAAAACTGATGAACCGTTAAACCGGATGAAAAAAGGAATACACCGACCAGCAACCCCATCCCAGTCAGACATAAAGCAATCACCGCTTTTCTGCTTCCCCAAAAATGGCTCGCCAATCCAGCCAAAATATCCCCGGCCGCCGTTCCGATATAACTAAAAATAACCACTTGCCCCACAGTGACCGCTCCTTTTACCGATAGCGCACGAGACAATTCCGGTGAAAACGTTGTCACAATGGACGCCACGAAATAAGTCGGAAGTCCAACGGCAATACAACAAAGGTAGCGCCCGATGCGTTGAGGAGAAAGAAAGAGCAGGAGACTTTTTCGTGGCGTGCTTTTTTCTGAATGTAGAAACAAATCCGATTCTGCCGTCTTTATTCGAAGCAAAAGAAGCACAAACCCAAGACCTCCCCCAATAAAATAGGAATGCCGCCAAGGGAGCTTATCTCCGGTTGTTGCCGCCACCACAGCCCCTAATAACCCCACGCAGGCAACCAGCATTGTGCCATAGGTTCTTGCACGTGCACTTAACGTCTCGCAAACCAATGTGACCGCTGCTCCAAGCTCTCCAGCCAATCCAAAACCGGCAATCAGACGAATCCATGCGTAGCAATCCAGGTGGTGGACAAATCCGTTGGCAAAGGTCGCCACAGAGTACATAAAGATTGACCCAAACAGAACGGATCGGCGCCCAACACGATCGCCCAATACTCCCCAAATGACTCCTCCCGCAAGCATTCCCGTCATCTGCCAGTTCAACAACATCACACCAACACTCAACTGATCGGCTGGGCTAACGCCTAATTCTGTGAGGCTTTGCACTCTGACGACGCTGAACAAAACCAGATCGTAAATATCCACAAAGTAACCCAGGGAACCCACCAGCACTGGAATGTTGAGATAGGTCATTTGGAATGTATTAGCAGCACTCCTGGCACTGAGCAATCCAGGCGACGTGTTTACTTTTATAAAGCTGGGCAGGCCGAACCATACCCGTTATGTGGCGCCAGGTGCATATGCTGGAACAATGGGTTCGCAATAGTGGATTGATAAATATATCCGATCGGATATAATATAGCTTATGAATTTAGTGCGTCTTATGCGCAATCAGGCCAATGTTACTCAGCACACCTTGGCCACCCGAGCGGGAACCTCTCAGCCGACTATCGCCTCCTATGAAAGTGGGACCAAATCTCCAACTGTTACCACTTTGCACAGACTCGCCTCCTCCCTTGGGCTTGAGTTAGTTGTTGCCTTTACCCCACGGCTCACAAGGGAAGATCACAGAAGCTTGGCGTATCATCGTGCTATCGCAAAGATACTGAGTCACAATTCAGTCCCAGCCATAAAACGCGCAAAACATACTTTACGGACAATCAGTAAGCATCATTCGGGAGCAAAGGCCCTTCTTGATCGTTGGAACCGTTGGCTCCGGTTGTCTCCTGAGGAGCTCATCTCAAAAATACTGGATCCCGGAATTCTGGCCAGAGATATGCGACAGGTTTCGCCCTTTGCGGGTTTACTCCCACCCAAAGAACGCGCAAAAGTTCTTAACAGATTTCGGAAAGAATATAGGCCATGAAACGAAAAGAGTTTGAACACACCATCCGGGCTGCGGCCGCCATCCTAGGGGTTAATAAAATTCTAGTGATAGGCAGCCAAGCAATCCATGCTTCGGTCAATCTTGAAATTAAAGAAGCACAACGGTCCATCGAAGCAGATATCTCAGCGCTGGAAGATGAAGATTCGACTAAAGCGGATTTGATTGATGGCTCAATCGGCGAGCTTTCCGTATTTCATGAAACTTTTGGTTACTATGCCCAGGGTGTCACTCCAAAATCAGCAGTGTTGCCTGCTGGATGGAGAGACCGCCTTGTTCCTTTTTGCACTCCGGCCACTCAAGGTGTAACGGCACTTTGCTTGGAGCTTCACGACCTGTGGATTTCTAAAGCCGCTGCTGGTCGACCTAAGGATATTGAATTCTGCAGAGCCTTGAGCAAAATGGGATTAGTGAAGTCGAAAAAGCTCCGTAGTCGGCTGACCACCGTAAAAAAGCTCGCGCCACAGAAGCGCAAATTCGTTTTGGACCTTATCTTATGAAATCAATTTTCACAAAAGCAACCCAGTGGATCCTAGCCGTTTACAAAGATTACCGGACCGCGGAAGTTCCGGTAAGAGCAGCCGCACTCGCCTATCACACCATTCTCACGGTCGTGCCACTGATCGGCCTTATTTTCTGGTATTTGACTTTCATCGGAGTAACCGAACAGTGGCGGCAAATCACACGCGATTTTATCTTGACTCATCTTAACGTAGGAACCAGCCACGTTTTCATTAATCAATTTGAAAAATTGACGAAAACGGTGTCGGGTGGAGGCTGGGGCATCATCGGTCTTGCCGTTCTCGTCTATAGCGCCTGGAGCTTGGTACAACGGATTGGAGACAGCCTCGACTTCATTTTTCTGGGCTCGATCCCATCCGCGGGGCTTCTCCCCTCCACCCGAATATTTCTTAGAAGATCAGCCGCTATGCTCGGACTGCCTTTGGCACTCATGTTTTCGCTCGCAATGATGCAATGGGTGCGTCAGGATTCCTGGTTTCATCTGCTTTTTGCCCATCCGGTGGTCGGACCCGCGTTTGCATTGCCCGTTGGCTGGTTTGCAGACATCACGGCCCTTTTCTTTTTATTTTATTTTGTGCCGTATACACGACTATCCTGGAAACGAGCCTTAAAGGCAGCCGTTATCACGGGGCCGTTGTTCGAGGTGATTCGAATGCTTTTCTCCAAATACTATGCACATGCAGTTTCCGTGAATAAGATCTACGGGGTTTTTGCCGTTCTTCCTGTCTTTATCTTATGGCTGCAAGTCGGATGGATGATCATTTTAACAGGAGCTTTACTTTCCAAACAAAGAGACGCACTCAATTGATGTCATTTAGAAACCGAACTGATATCATCTGTTTTATTGGACATAAAATTGCACAATGATCACTTTCTTTTCTAGATTTTTCTATTGGCTGACAGGGCTGTTTTGTACCTTTTTTCTTCTCATTTATTTTGTTCTGCCCACGCGTACAGCAACTGCCTTTCTCACCGCTCACAAGCTAACCTTCGCAGCTCGTTATAATGCCTTTCTGTTTTTAACGCTCATTGCCGCTCTGGGTTGTTATCTTCTTTATCGAATATTTGAACGTTACTCAAAAGGTTGGGCAGCTCCCAGCTCACACCCCGCTTTGGTGCAACCAAAACCCCGCTGGTTGGCATTTGTACAGATTGCTCTGTCGGCTGCGATATTGGTGCAAGCGATTGTGGGGCTGAATTCGCCTCTCGATTATGATGAAAATGCAGTCGGCCTTCACATCAGTGACTCGTCCGTATTTGAGGTCATCAATCCGCTCGGACATTTAAAAACATTAGTCAGCAGAAACCACTCCATCGCCAATTTAGCTTCTGTCATTTCAGTCGCGATATTGGGTGAGAATGAAATCACTTTGCGGCTACCGGCCATTTTGTTTGCCTTCTTCTTTTTGTTGGGGGTCAACTGGCTATGCTGGAAACATCTTTCACCCTTTGCAACCGTGTTGGTGATGGGGCACTTATCCGTCAATCAGCTACTCATTTGGTACATGCACTCGTTACGCGGTTACATTGCATTGACTTTATTCACATTAATTCCCTTTATCGTTGTTCTGCAGGCATCTCGCAATCAGGAGCAGGATAACCCTAGGAAACCAATTGGTCTCTTCGCAGTCTTTTTTTGCCTGTCCATTTTCACGCACACGCTGGCTGGGGTCTTCTGCGCAATGCTGTTTTTCAGTTATGTCATCTGGTTGAATTTCAACGGCGCCATGGGCTCCGCTCAGGTCAGGGACTACCGTCACAAGCTCTTGATCGCATCTCTTTTCTGCATGCCGTTTATCGGATTTTTTATGACCCAGGATTTTTTCCACATGGGGAACTGGGGAGCATATGGATCTCCGAACTCTACGGTTGGATTTCCCAACAAGCTATTGACCTTCTATGGTCTTAGCCGCATTTGGGAAGGCAAAGCCCTTTTGCTGATTCTATCCGGACTGCTCATCATGAGGGCTCGGGATGACTGGAAACAAGATCTCCCGACCATTCTCATCAGTGCTTCTTTGATTTTCTTGGCAACCATGGGAATCCTCATCCAGTTTGACGAATATTACTTTTTTGCCCGCTTTTTCTTCCCATTCCTTGTCCCATCACTCATTTGGCTGGCCGAATCTGCTGAGCGGGTTCCCCTGCAGAAACACGGCCCGAGGCTTCGCACCTTTTTAAAAGGAGCGCTCCTTTTCCTTCTTATCGTTTCTCCGTTATATAGCGGGCACGCCATCTATGCGAACGTCTCTTTACAGCTGGAAGATTTGTATCTCTTTGTGAAAAAAGTCAAAACAGAGGTAGGTCACTCCGCTGACGTGTGTATGACGTCAACCGGAGAATATTTCCAGCCGCTTTGGATGCAACACATTTATTTTCGCAAGCAACACTTACTTGCGCAAAAGCCGGAACTTTGCGGGTCCCATTATCAAATGCATTTTCCAGGCGGCCTTGACAGCAAGATCATTCCAGCGCCCAAGCCTGACAAAAAACGCCACCTGCTTTTCACAGATGCTGTAGGACGCACATTTTACAAGATAGAGAAATAATAACCCGTCGGCTTCCAGTCACTTGCCTAGACAATCCTTGTCAGAAGCATACCGGTAGTCCCAGTCCTACCCAGCCCTGGTCCCGGAACTGCGTGCATTTAAGGCCACGCGCCAGAGAGTATTCCGTCTGTCATCACCCTTACCGCATAAGCGATGAGGTCTTTTCGATTGGCACCGCTCTTGCTCTCAGTAGCCTATAAGGCCCGCATGGGCCGAAGTATGGTGCAAAAGAATAAATTTTTACTCGCATTTCTCTTATCAGCCCTGGTGGCGACCACCATCATTACAGGCATCATTTATCGACATTACTTTGTTGTCTCCCTCTTTGCGGTTTGGGTCGTTGTGGAACTGGCTTTTTGGCGATTTGCCTCAAGTTATCGGCCTAATCGGCAGCCCCAAAAACCCCGCTTCCCGGTCGATGCCCTGGTAAAACTTTTCTTAAGTGATGACGCTTCGAGTAAGACTCTTCTTAAAGAAAGACTTTCGCGTCTTGCGGTAGACAACACACTCACAACCTACGAACGCCGTTGGATAGAGCGCTTATTGGGGCTCGCTGATCTGCAACAATTGACATTTGAAACCGTGAAGGCTGGCAAACGAAGGTTCGCCCAAGGTTTCACCTACGTAAAAGATGAATCCAGCCGAACAAAAGCAACAGACACACAACCGCTCACCTTCTCGGCGCAGGATATTACCGATTCAGCAATGACCGTCGCAGACCTCTATTGGAAGCTTTATGACACAGCTATGGGCTCCTATCCCGAACTCACCAAACCGGCGCACTTGCTTTTTAAACGAATTTTCGCAGAATCCTTTGATGCAGACACTGCACGCACACAAATTGAACGCTTGTCGGATTCAATTCAAAGAGACGGCGGGTTCCCATTTATCATCCTTAACTTAATTCGCAAGGGCCATTGGCAGATGGCCCGACAAATCACTGAGCTATTGCTTCGACAGAATGAGGCGTTGGATATTGATGAAGAAATTCGCTCCAGCCTCTATTGGGTCACTGAACTTTATTGGTTTACAAAAGAACGCACCAGCACGGTTTCCGATTATGAAACGAGCATCCGGTATTTATATCATCTTTGCTTCACCAATCCCGAACGTGCAGGCTTTCTTGAAATCGATAGTCAGTTTTTTTCTCAGTTTGAAACAGTCAGCGAGCTCGTGAAAGAAGCATTGCTATTCAAAGAAACTCTCGTAGAGAGGATTTTCATCCTTTGGAAGGAACACGAAGGGTACTTTGACAATGTTTTCCTGCATAATCTGGAAGTTTTAACGAATCAAAAATGTAAGATCTATGACCACCGAGAAGCCTGGGAAAGTTTCTGGAAGCGCGAAAAACAAGCGTTTCTTCGGGACTATCTTTATGTCGTCGAAGGCAATCTCTGTTATGCAAACTCGCAATATGAAGACGCGCAAGCTTATTACGAAAAAGCCCTCCGTCTAAACGCTGGCCTGCGGCCCGCATGCCTTAATCTCATCTTTTGCTACGCAAGAACCGGCAACCAAGAGCTGCACCAGTTTATGGTCGACAAGCTTCTGGCTGACCGCAGCCTGTGGCCAGCGGCCCTCTATGTCGTCGCCAATTCTTTCTTCCTTCTGAGAGATTCAAAAACGGCAGACCATTATTATGAGGAACTTAAGAAAGTAGACGGATGGCAAACGAAAACAGAGTATTACAAATCTACTTTCTGCTTCGAAAATGGCCTTTTTGAGCTGGCACTCGATTATGCACAAAGAGCAAACCATGCCAATCCGAACGATAGTTCTATTCGCTACCATTTGAGCCTTTGTTACAATGCCGTTGGAGAAAAGGACCGCGCTCTCGACATGGTCAAGAC
>JACQOU010000319.1 GCA_016207775.1 Deltaproteobacteria bacterium | reverse complement strand
CTGCAAAGGCTGTGGCATTCAAAGAGGCAATGACGGAAGAATTTAAGCAGTACCAAAAACTTTTGGTAACGAATTGCCGTGTTTTGGGTGAGACTCTTCTGAGCTTGGGATTCAACCTGGTCAGCGGGGGAACGGACAATCATCTTGTTCTCATCGATCTTAGGAATAAGGGGCTAACTGGAAAGGTGGCTGAAAAGTGGCTGGATCAGGTTGGTTTGACGGTCAACAAGAACACCGTTCCCTTTGAGACAGAGAGCCCTTTTGTGACGAGCGGGATTCGGCTCGGCACCCCTTCGGTAACGACCCGCGGAATGGGACCTGAAGAAATGCAATGGCTTGGTAAAGCCATTGGGCAGGTGTTGGAAAATGACGACGATGCAACCAGGGAATCGGTTCGCAAGGAAGTGTTTGAAATGTGTCGTCGATTTCCCCTGTACAGTGACCTATGAAAGTTGCTCGCCGCCAATCGCGTGCGGATGCGCTCCAAATTCTTTATTTAATGGATATGAATCACGAGCTGGCTACCGATAGAGCGCTCAACTATTTCAAGCAGTACTTCGCAAATAGAACAGGAGAGGATAAATTTTGTGAACGGTTGGTCCGTGGTGTTGCAGAGAAATTACGAGAGTTGGATGCGGTTCTTGCAGGAATATCTGAAAATTGGCGGACTGACAGAATGGCCATCGTGGATCGGAATCTTCTAAGAATGGGAACCTACGAGTTAGGGTTCTGCGACGATATTCCTTCTACGGTATCCATTAATGAGATGGTTGAGCTCGCCAAACAGTTTGGGTCAGAAACCAGTGCAGCATTTGTAAACGGCATTCTGGATCAGGTAAAGGTAAAGCTCTATCGTCCTTCGAAGGCACCGTAGTATGATGGCAACTGTATGAATATCGATTTTATCGATTTCAATGAGCAGCCAAAAGGCATCATTTCTGAGCCGGTGGATATGATATGGGTTTGGCTCAAGAATAGGCCCATTCCCTCTCCGATATCCAGCCCTGCATTGGAATGTGTGGATTGGCAAATGCAAGGCGCTATTTCTGAATTTGTTTTGCGAGGGGAAGGACGAGTTTTTATTCCCACCTTCCGAAAAATCAGAAGCCCGTATCTCGTCCTTGAGAAGGATGGCTCGTTGGATGCTGCGGCTTTTATGAAAGTGTGCGAGGGATTACGGGTCGAAAAAGTCCTTGGTGTTTTTGAGGAATATGGCAAGGTTCAGCAAATAAGAAAGGAATGGGCCGTGCAACCCGGTCAATATCCGAAGAATCTCTTACTTGCAGCCGATAGAAGGGAAGCAGTTGAAGCATTCGTTTGAGTTTGAAAGTCATCGAGATAATGAAGAAAGAGTAATACTGGTGGGGGTCCAACTTGGTTCAGACCCCCAAACCGATGCCCAAAGCTCACTGGCTGAACTGGAGCGTCTGGTTGAGACCTTAGGCGGCAAAATCATCGATACATTCATCCAACGTCGAAAATCGCCTCATCCAGGTCTGTACATAGGTCGGGGTAAGGCTGCGGAGATTGCAGCGAAAGTGACCGAAAGCGAATGTACGTTGGTTGCCTTCGATGCTGAGTTGACTGGCAGCCAACAAAAGAATCTTGAAGAAGCCCTGGATTGTCGAGTTGTGGACAGGACAGGGGTAATTTTAGATATCTTTTCACGGCATGCCCGTACGAAAGAAGCAAAAAACCAAGTTGAGGTGGCTAGCCTTGAGTATCTTGCCTCCAGGCTCACGCGGCGATGGACTCATCTTGGCCGCCAAAAAGGGGGCATTGGTCTGAGGGGCCTTGGGGAAAAGCAAATCGAATTGGATAGGCGACAAATTCGGGCGAGAATCTCTCGGCTCAAGCAGGAATTGGAGCATAGCGCGGAGGAAAGAGCAATTCAAAGGCTCGGACGAGATCGGTTTCTTCGCGTTGCGATCGTCGGATATACCAACGCTGGAAAATCCACTCTGATGAATCATCTCACGCAGAGCGAAGTTTATGTCGATGATCGCTTGTTTGCCACGTTAGATTCGACTGTTCGAATCATGGATCCCAAGACACGTCCACCTATTCTTCTGTCAGACACTGTGGGTTTCATCAATAAACTTCCTCATACGCTAGTCGCATCCTTCCGTTCTACCTTACAAGAGGTTTTGGAAGCGGACTTACTCATGCATGTTGTCGATTTGGCTGCTGAGAACTACATGGAACAAATTAGAGTAACGAAGTCGGTTTTGGATGATATTGGTGCCGGCCATAAACCGAGTATTCTTGTCTTTAATAAAGCAGATCTCGTCAAAGAGTTCTTTCTGCCTAAGCTTTTGGAAAGGCGCTATGTGGATAGTCAAGTGGTGAGCGCTTATCGAAGCGAGGATATGAAGCGGTTGCGTGAATCCCTTTATACCTATTTTGAAAGAGACATGATGGAGATGGAGGTGAACGTTCCCTATACCGATACATGGCTTCAGGCGCAGATTTTTGAGCTTTCGAAAGTGTTAGAGTTGGAGTACTTGCCTAGCGGCACGCGCATGAAAATTCGCATCATGCGCTCCGACGCACACACTCTCAAGCTGCAGAAATCTGAATAGGGTGTGGCTGGCGGGAAACCGCTTTCGTAGTGAGAAAAGAGGGGCACTGGTATGAATACTGTTATGAATGAAAGCAAACAATTAACCATATTCATTCTTTCAGACGGTACGGGTGAAACTGCTGACCAGATGATAAAGGCAGCTTTGGTTCAATTTGTGCGCGAAAACGTGCGAGTCATTCGATACAAAAATGTACGAAGCGAAAGCCAGGTTGCCAGCATTTTTGAGGAGGCGCATCAGCTGAGGGCCGTCGTTGTCTATACGGTTGTCCCTGAGGTTCTACGAGAATATATACGCAAAACATCCAAGCAGATGGG
>JACQOU010000313.1 GCA_016207775.1 Deltaproteobacteria bacterium | reverse complement strand
GCACCAATGTGCTGAGTGATCCCGCCTGCCTCGGACGCAGCCACTTTTGCGTTACGTATCTTATCAAGAAGCGAGGTTTTGCCATGATCCACATGACCCATGACCGTCACAACAGGCGCTCGGCCTTTTAGATCAGCTCCATCTTGAGGCAAAGGAGGCAACAATTCTTCTTCCTTGATGGATGCATGCTTAATTTCGTAATTGAATTCATGAGCCACAAGTGTCGCGGTATCAAAATCAATCGCCTGGTTCACAGTGGCAGTTACTCCCAGCGCCATTAATTTCCCAACCACTGCCGCAGCTTTGGCACCTAGCCCACGACCAAGCTCAGCGACGGTAATACTCTCGCCCATCTCCACGACCCTCTTGTGCTCGGCAGGAGTGGTGATAAGCGTTTTGAGCACAGGACGATTCATCACAGCTTTCTTCTTCTTGGTCGCGTGAACGAGCTCTCGCTTAAGATAATCTGCACTCTTGAAAACCATGTCTTGGCGCTGAAGAACCCGCCGTCGCGCCTCCTTGGCCACTTCTGTTGTCGCTGCAGGAGCCAGCTCAATTTCCCGCACTCTTTTTGGGCCTTTCGCCTTATCTTCCTCAGCTGCCTTTGCGGCCGTAGAAGCCGGCGCCTCTTTCTTTTGCACAACAGGCTTTGGGCCAACCACCTGACCGAGATATTGCTCTGTCGCCACTTTCCTAATAATCGGAGCAATCTTTCGCACCTTAGCCGCAACCGGTTTCTCCACTGGCCGTTCCCGTTCCGGTTCTTTTGTAGACTCAGGAACCGCAGAATCAGCAGGCACTGGCTCGGACTGTGGGAGCTCTGCAGGCTCGACATCCGCAACGGCCTCTAGCACCGTTTCTTCTTCCACTACCTCCTGCAGTTCCTCTTCGGGTTGTACTACCTCCGGAACTTCAAACACTGCGGGACTTTCATTGAAAGACGGCGGTTCTTCCGTACGAGCAGCCACGTCTGGCTTTTCCGAAGAACGTGTTCTTCGTCTAATGACCGTTGCGCCCACCCTTTTTTCTGTCATCGATCCGCGGCTGGGTGTGGTCAGCTGAGCTGAGCTCTTGGAAGCCACCCTTTGCTTGCGGTAATACTCGCGAACGCTCTTCACCTCTTCGGACCCCAACACACTCATGGGATTCTTAATGTCAATCCCAAGCCGTTGAATCACATCCACCAGGTGCTGGCTATCCTGTCCAAGCTCTTTTGCTAATTCGTAAACTTTAATTTTTGTCGTTGTCAGCATTCTTTATGTTGTTCCCTTTTGTTCGCCCTGATTCGCTTGCGCGCTCTTACTTTCAGCATCGGCCGCACGGCTTCGTTCCTCGTGCGCTTTGACCTCCGCTTTAAGGCGCTCGAACACTTGATCGGTGGAGAGCTTGGCCTGGGCCTCTTGTGCCTGCTGCTCCTTCGCCGCGTTTTCCATAATCTCTTTGAGCTTGCCCGATTCGATTAGCTGCTCGGCAGAAGCCTGCAACTCTTTGGCTTTCTCAGCGTTTAACCCAGGAACCGCGGCCAGGGCATCCAGGTCAGCTGCCTTAATCTGTTCGACTGTATATCCGAAATGATACAGGCTTTGGGCCATCGTATCGTTCATCCCGCTCACGTGCATAAGCAGTTTTTTTGCATCCTCGAGTCTCTTAGTCATCTTGGTCTCAGACACAATATCGAGCTTCCAGCCGGTTAATAGTGACGCCAATTTGACGTTCTGCCCACGCTTGCCAATGGCAAGGGACAGTTGATTGTCTGCCACTACAATCTCCATCGCATGACCTTCATCATCGAGGAGAACTTTCGCAACTTCAGCAGGAGCAAGCGCATTGCAGACGAACCGCGTTTCATCCGCATCCCAGGGCACAATGTCAATTTTTTCGCCACGCAGCTCTTGCACGACGTTCTGCACGCGAGCCCCTTTAACCCCCACACATGCTCCAACGGGATCGACATCCGGGTCACTCGAACTCACGGCAATCTTTGCCCGTACGCCTGGCTCTCTGGCCGCATGCCGAATTTGAACTATTCCTTCGTTCACCTCAGGCACTTCTTGCTTAAACAGTTGGACGAGCAATTCAGAACAGGTGCGTGACAAAACAATTTTAGGACCCCGGGGAGTTTGCTGGACATCGATCAAAAACCCTAACACCCGATCACCAGCCCGAAAATGCTCGCCAGGGATTTGCTCACGAGCAGGAAGGATTGCGTCCGTCCGACCAAGATCCACAATCACGCACCCTTTTTCAATTCTCCTGCACACACCGCTTACTATTTCACCTTTTCGGACATTAAATTCGTTATAAATGATGTCCCGCTCTGCATCTCTGACCTTCTGGATAATCACTTGTTTGGCGGTCTGAGCGGCGATGCGCCCAAACTCTGACGAGTTGAGTTTGATACCAATACTATCACCGATGGCAACATCTGGGTCGAGCCGGCGCGCCTCCCCATCGATGATTTCCATATCGGGATCCTTGACAGTCTCAACGACGGTCTTGAATTGGAAAAGCTCAATTTCTCCCAAGTCAGGATTGAAATGTGCTTCGATTTCTTTCTCAAATCCATATTTCTTCTTGGCGGCCATCAAAAGCGCAGATTCGAGGGCTTCAACGATGACCGCTCTCTGAATTCCTTTATCCTTTTCCACCTGCTCGATTACGCGAGCCAATTCGGAGCTCATAGACTTCCTCTTTTTAACTGCGGCTGCCCAGTCATCACCAGGCTTGCCCTTTTGATCTTGGCTATCGGCACACAAACCTCTCTATCAGGTAGTTTAAACAAAACATCGTTTTCCCTGTTTCCAAGAAGTTCAGCCGTAAACTCTTTCCCTAACGTTTCCTCCTTTTGCACCAACCTCACTTTTACGTGATTGCCAGCAAAACGCTCAAAATCGCTGCTCTTACGCAATCTGCGATCGAGTCCCGGAGAGGAAACTTCTAAATTGTACTTACCACAAAACAAATCTGAGGATTCAATAAGCGGGTCCAAAAGCCGCGTGACCGTAGCGCAATCAGCGTGACTAACCGCCCTTGAATGCTCGAGATCACAAAAATCGATAAAAATCCTGACAAGGCCGTTCCCGGTGACCATACAATCCAAATCAACAATATGGTAACCGTGCTCATGCAGCGTACTCTCACACAGTTCTATCAGCTTTTGTTCAGGCTCACTTTTGAATATGGAATCCATTGCCTTTATAAACAAAAAGCGGGCAATGCCCGCTTTGATGCAAACACCCACAATAGCAGTACATATCTACCAGCTTTCCCACCCCAAAACAAGTATCATTAAGTATTCACAAAAGGGGGGATCTCAACCGGATAATTCTCATCAAAAGCATGAAATTCTTTGCGTTCACCAGCGATTAGTTCTGGTACCCCTGACGCAGATAATCCGAAGTGTCCTCTTCGGGCTTTTGCTCCTCAGAACTCTGGACGCCCGACCCCTGAGTGGTCACACGCGGAGCTCCTGGTTCACCAATGCGAGGTAAGTTGCTGGATCCCAGATTGGGAACCGTACCGGCTCTAAATGCAACGCGGACTCTATTTTTGTTTTGGTGAGCCGCTAAGCTGCCCGTTGCCCTGTCCACATAAGCGAAAACAATGTCATCTGGAACCGGAAAGTCGCCCGAAGGGTAATTCTTGGTGGCTGCCGACATGTATTGTGCCCATATAGGAGCTGCCGCCCTACCGCCTGTCTCACCAGGGTCCAGCGGCTTGTCCTTATCATAGCCAATCCAGACCCCTGAAATAATACGCGGGCTAAACCCGACAAACCATGCATCCCTATGATCATTCGAAGTTCCCGTTTTCCCGGCAACAGGCGCAGCTACGTAGGCAGCAGCCCGACCGGTTCCCTCTCGGATGACCCCTTTTAGCAGATCGGTCACAACATAAGCAGTCTGCGGCGAAACAACCTGGTCATCCTCAGGGTTAGGCTCCCCAGAGTTAGGCTCCCCCAGATTGTGATCGCCCGACGGTGGAACTGTCGGCAGGGGTCGGGACTCAGCAATCTTGCCCTCCGGTCCAACATTAGCTGGCACAAGTTCTTCGATCACTTTGCCCTGTCCATCAATAACCCGCCTAATGAAAATAAGGGACACGGGTTTGCCAAGCCTAGGAAAAACGACGTACGCTCTCATCAATTCCTCAAGGCTGCTCGACCAGGAGCCCAGTGCGATGGTCAACTCCCGCGGTAACGGGGCCGTGATACCCATCTGCCGGGCAAACCCAATCCCATAATCCACCCCAATCGCATTAAGGATTTTTACGGTTGGGATATTCATAGAACGTATCAGGGCAACTCTTAGTGGAATATCTCCCTCAAAAGTGTTTCCGTAGTTATGCGGTCTCCAATCCTCCCCTTGCGAATCCGCATCCAAGCTCCCTTCATACTTAAAGACAATGGGCGAGTCGGTTACAATCGACGAAGGTGAAAAACCTTTGTCAATTGCGGCCGCATAAATGATCGGCTTAAACGTCGAGCCCACCTGCCTTTTTGCGTGCAGCGCACGATTAAACGGACTTTTAGAAAAATCCGTCCCACCGACCATGGCCCTTACCATCCCCGTCTGCACCTCGAAGGACAGCACAGCCCCTTGAATTTCGGGTTCTTGTTCCAAAACGGCGGGCGCAACTGAAGCGTTCCGTTGCAGTTTTCCAATCTTAACGTCAATACCGTCTCCCACCTTTAACACCTGACTGATTTTCCTCGCGGGCTTGTCATCCAACTTAACCCAACTCAATGAAGAAAACGGAATGCTCACTGTGGTTTGCCCAACTTTTGCCGTGGCCACCCCCCTGTCGTCATACACTGCATTGACGACTGCTTTATATTTTTTTCCCTCTGAGATGGGAGTGGGACCAAAATAGGAGCTATCACGCTCAAAAGCGGAAAGATCATAGGCAAGTTTTCGATTGCTCTGATCCACAGTAGACAGAAGCACTCGCACGGCGTTTACTTCTTCCAATATTTGCTCATGAGTTGATTGTAAAAACTCTGAAACTTTTGCTGCAGAATCCAGATGAAAGATGGGCCCTCGCCAACCAAGACGTTTATCGACTTCGCCAAGCCCAGCATCCAACGCTTTCTCAGCCGCTTTTTGCAAATCAACCCGCACGGTAGTTTCCACCCGGTAGCCTTGGCTGAGTACGGTTTCTGAACCGTATTTTTTCATCAGGTAGGCACGCACGTACTCAGTAAAGTAAGGCGCAAATTTCCCGTTTATATCCTCAAGATTGTACAACCGAAGCGGTTGGGCGAGGGCGAGATTTCGCTCCGATTCGGTTATCATTTTTTCTTCCAGCATGCGCTTGAGGACATACAGTTGTCTTTTCTTGGCCATTTGAGGACTGTGAAAAGGATCCCAATCGTTCGGCCTTTGAGGCAAACCCGCAAGTAACGCTCCTTCGGCAACACTGAGCTCATCAACCTTTTTGTGGAAATAGTTTCTTGCAGCAGCGCCTATCCCGTAGGCTCCATGTCCCAGGTAAATCTCACTGAGATAGAGGGAAAGAATTTCGTCCTTGGTCAATTCTTTTTCCATCCGCCAAGCCAAAATAATTTCTCTGATCTTGCGAGTGATTTCTTTCTTCTTTGTAGCAAGTACGATAAGGCGCGCGACCTGCTGAGTAATCGTGCTACCCCCTTGTGCATAGCGCCCTCTTAACAGATTGGACAATACAGCGCGGGTAATACCCACGTAGTCCACGCCGTGGTGTTCGTAAAACTTCGCATCTTCGGCAGCCAAAAAAGCCCCGATCACGTGCTTCGGAATCGAACGAAAATCCACCGGGTACCGACGTTCAGTGGAAAATTCCCCTATCTTCTGGCCGTCGTCCGAAAACACTTCGGTGGCGTGGGAATGATGATACTCTTTCAGCATGGAAACATCTGGAAGGCCTCGAAAGATGCCGAACATAAAAATTCCGAATGCCAATACGACACCTAACAAGCAAACAAACATAAACAACGATAAAGTCTTAAATATGCTTCGTATCCAGTTCATCGGAATTTCAGTATTCAGCTCCCATACTCTTTACCCACCCCATAAAGGCAACACAAGCTTCAACCTTGTACTGTAACATTAAATTCCGCCCTTGTCTGGTGTGGCAAGCCAACTAAAGGTGTATAATTCTTATGTGAACACCGACTCAGATCCCTTTAGCTTTGCTCACAAAATTTTGCTGCTCAGAACCTTTCGACTGCGCCACATGCCAACCGCTTACTATGCAGCCAAACTGATGTCAGAGGCAGGGCTGCCCGTGCTGGCGGTTGAATTCGGAAACGTTTTTGAGAAAAAAAAACGGGTATTGGAGGATATTCCACGATACCGCATCCCGACACCGTGGGCGGCACTCTTACCCCGAAAGCTAAGAAGTTCGGCAATTTTTTTCCGGGTTCTGTCCCATTTGATCCTGAAGATTGTTGTTTTTGGAAAACCTAAACTGATGATCACGCACGGTCTTCCGGAAAGTTGCCTGGCATTAGCGCTACACCGTTTGTTTAAAATTCCCTTCATTAGTCATGTGCATGAGGTTCTTGAGAAAGCATCGGAGACTCCGTTCAATCGCTGGCTTATGCGCTTTGAAGGATCGGCGTTAAGGCAAGCTGAGTTCTTAATTTTTCCGGAACAAGGGAGGGCCGCTGCTTACCGACAGCGGTATCACTTCCAACAAGCCGTCTATATTGCATATAACTGTCCACTACGCCGTAGAAAGCAAAAGACAATCGATCTGAGAACACAATATCGTCTTTCTCAGCAGTCCTTGTTAATGGCCTACGTGGGGGGCATCGGTGAAACTAATGCCTTAATGGAGGCCATCGAGGCGGTTGCAAGCATACCGAATTTGTATTTCTTTTTAGCCGGATGGGCTCAAAAAGATTACTTGGAATTGCTTAAGCAAAAAGCTGCGACTCTTAAGACTGGGGAGCGGGTGTTTTTTCTGGGTGAAATCGAAGACAAGTGGAGCCTCTTAGATAACGTTGATATTTTGTACTGTGTATATAGACCCCTGACACTTAGAACCAAGCACCTGGCCACGGCTTCCAATAAGCTCACCGAAGCGATGGCGGCTGGCCTGCCGGTCATCACGACATCCAATCCGGACTTCAAAGAAATCATAGACAAGTATGACATCGGTATTTGCGTAAAAGAAATCGCCCCTGATGATATTGCCCAAGCCGTCCAAGAACTGTGCAAGCCCGGGGAGATAATGAGAAAGTCTAGAAATGCCTCTCATTGCCACAGTGAGGTATTCAATTACGAGCAGCAATTTGCTCCTATCATGGAACGGATCAGCGCTTTATTTGGAAATGAGCCAGATTTAGTTCGATGCAGCTCTGGTTACCAATGAATGCTCGGACTTTGGATCCCCTTCACACATCCGTTTTTTCCAACGCCTTACCGTGAAATAAAAGGCTAAAATACCGACGGGAACAATGAAAAACCATGTAATCAAAGTGATAATAAGAAAAAACTGATCCGATAAAGGTTCCACATCGCCATAGCGCCTCCCGTGCGATACTTGACCGACATGCGCATTGTACGAATCAAAAAACAAAGCGTGTGGCAACGGAGAGGCTGTTTGTGCTTTTTCCAAATAACCCATCAACCGGGCCTGCGAGGCCTCATTTAAATAGTTGCTAATCTTGTCTTGTAAGTAATGGCTGATATTTTGCGGCAATCGATCCATCATCGACAGGCTGATAGTAATCAGCCCATTGCCCAGCCGTGAACAGTCGACCTGCGCTGTAAGCGTTAACGTTTTCGGCAAGCCCCAATCCAATTTACCTTCATAGATGAGGACTTTCCCTCGTTGCTCGCGCAGGGTGAGTGTGCCGTTTTTAAAGGGAAGAGCACTCGACCGCTCTATGGTGATTGTCTTTTCATCGACTATTTTAATCTTACTATTTGTGGTTGAGATAATTCCCGCATTCCCTAAAGCAAGATGAAGAAAAGCAGGCAACGCAAGTAACTCAGCATACTTTTGAAAGCCTGATTGCACCCGAAGCTCAAAGGTATTCAGCGCACTGGCGTTGCTGCAAACCATGATCAAGACGACAGCAACCAAGATAATTTTTCTCACTGTCTCAGGTCCCCCTTTTTCAATAACGTTTCAACGCTCTCAGTGATCAGAATAATGCATATAACCAGAAGCATGGAGTGAGACGGATATACCAAACGCGGTTGGTGTGATCCCAGGAATAAAGCGACATACGCCAGGGCAAGCAATCGCAATAGTGTTATGCCGAAAAAAATTCCTATGGCGAGCATAAGCGGACGCCGTCTTGGCAACTTCAATAATAAGCCACCCAACAAAGCTACCAGGCCCAAAAGTTCCACCACCCAATCCAACTGGTTGTACCAACGAGCAATCCAGTTGCGAAGCCCCGCCAGTGCACTTCTGTAAACAGGTGGAGAAAGAGCAAATTGCTCCCTCATAAGACGCTTCTGCTGTTCTTCGTATTCAGAATTTCTTTTGGCACGCGCCAGTCCTCTGCCCGGCCCATACTGAGAAGAAGAGGCAACCTCGGGATGGTAAAGCCAGTACTTAAGGCTCAAATACGTCTCATCGCCGTAAATTTTCCAGCGCTCATGCTCTTCCCGCTCCTGAATCGACAGGGTGTCCACATAAGAAGTCATCGTTGCCAGTTGGAATTGTCGGGCTACGTTGATGGAAGCTGGATACGAAGCGGGCGGAGGGCCCGGCGGATAAAGCGGGCTGTGCAACCACTTGCCGGTAATATCGTAAATCTCGTAAAGATAAGCGCGGGTGAAGTTGAGTTGGAAAGGGGGCAGTAAACCACTACCTCTTTTCTTACAGTTAAGCTCCTGGGATACACATGCCTGTTCCAATTCGTACCGTGCTAACCGGAAGAACTCCTGTGCTTTTGTCAACGTGGGCGTAAGCCCAGCCAAGTATGCGGCTTCCTTTACGCTCACCATCAGCTGAAAGCCAGCTAGTTCATCACAAATGCCGAAATACAGGCAACTGGCCGAGGCATCTGAAGGTACAAGCATCTTTTGCACAAGGGGCTTCAGACGAGGCACTCGCTCACTCACCTGCTTCAAGTTTTCCGAAGTAAAGTATATGAGTCGATTGCTTGCATGGGTGTTTGTACTGCGCACAGCTGCAATGAACTTGGGGAACTCTCCCTCGTTGAAATCATTCAAAATAGGGTGACCATAATGCCGGGCTACGTACTGCCTGGAGAAAAAATTAGTGAGCACCGGAATGGCAACAAGCGGAAAGACGATGAGCAGTATCGGCTTGTAGATTGAACCAATCATTAGATGTCTTTTGCGGAAAAGCTCATAGATGGCTATGCACGCAACCCATCCAGCCGCAGCCAGTAGAATTTTGTCTTCTTCTCTCAAAGCGAGGGAAAATGCGACAGAAAAGGCAAGGATAACGCTGGAAACAAACGGGCTTCTGTTGTCCCTTAAAGCACAAAAAAGATCCGCCGCGCTCGCAAAAAGAAGACCCAAAAAACATAGTGAAACAGGCTCTCTCCCCGCAATGATCCAATAGCCGTCTAAAGTGACTGGCGAGAAAGCATAAAAAAGGAAAGTGATCAGGCACGCAGCCACCGAAAGGCCACACCGCTTTAAAACAAAGACCATGTAAGCGCCCACGCCTAAATAAAAAAGATTCAGCGACAGCAAATATGGCAGACCAAGGCTTCTTGTGGCTGCTATCCAAAAAGACAACCCTGGCAGTTTGAGAAGTGTATAAGCATCATAGGGTCCAAAAGCATTTCCAGTCAGCAACTGAAAAGCACGACTAACATACAGCTGAGAATCGTGTTCGTAATGCTGGATCCAAACCGTATAGTCAGAAACGAAAATTAATTTGATTAGAGAAACCAGACAGATTGCAGCCCATAGGCGAAAGTGGACAGGCTCTGGCTTTACCGACAGGTTTTTTCTAAGTTTTCTTAGCATCTGCTAGTCCCGGATTGGCCTCTGGCGCAGTTGCTCCGCGGCGTCGAACCATCCGGCAAGCGTTTTCTTTTGCACAAGCCACTGCGCAAGAAGCATGCCTTTTTTCATGGCAGTATGAGAATTATTATAATCAGACGACGCAAATCGTCCTGTCGTAACGATGTTTTCAAATTTTTGCACGGCTTGGTTCAGCTGTTGCTGTGCTAATTCCCGTGCGGTGGACGGTAAAGGATACGCTTCATCCACGCGAACCAGGAATGTACTTTTTATTTGATGGGCTGAAACGAGCCCGGTCTCAACAAACTGCCTGCTGGTTAACTGGATGATG
Organism: Deltaproteobacteria bacterium; assembly: GCA_016207775.1. Lineage (GTDB taxonomy): Bacteria > Bdellovibrionota > FAC87 > UBA2466 > UBA2466 > JACQOU01. The sequence continues at coordinate 600 of JACQOU010000313.1, read as the reverse complement.
TCTTCGTCAGACCTCTCCCAAAGGCTCGAGTCGTTCTCAATGATGATATCTGCCAAAACTACACTCTTGCCACTGGGCACTGTCTCCCGGCTAAATTGGTTTTGTTCCGTAAGACGATTAAAAAGAAAACGTGACTCCGGACAGATGACCACTCTCGCAGGTAAACACTGTTCCTGATCAATGAAGAAAATGACAATTAATAACCCACGACAGGGGAAACTTGTTGCAAGCCCTTTCGGAGCAAGTCCGTCGGCTGTTTTTATGAATTGAGGAGCGGGAACCGTGCTCACCACCCATTCAGACGGAATTTCTTCCTGCGTACCGTTTTGAGAAATGGTCACTGAGACCGCTCGCTGGTTTTGCACATTCAACCGCTCTACGGTTGCGCCATATACAATTCGCATTCCGTACGCTTGCAGTTTTTCTGCCAATCGATCCCACAGCTGCTGAAACCCATTCTTGGGATAATAAAAAAGCGTATCGTTAAAGGAATCTTTGTGATTGATTATTTTCTTACCCCATTGGACAAAAGTCGGAACTGAAAACCGCAAGTCGGCAAACTGGGGCGCCAGCAATTTCGGAGGACCCCAGGTTTTATAG
>JACQOU010000311.1 GCA_016207775.1 Deltaproteobacteria bacterium | reverse complement strand
TTTTGAAAACAATAAAGAACAATGTCTCATGAGGACGCTGCCGCTCTTTCATACCGACAAGCTCGGTTCTTACCAAAAAAGATCTCCCGGGTTCGAAAGCCTGCAAGTATTCGTAATCCTGCTCACCGTGAATCAAACCACGCACATCTATCTTCAAACGATCAAGCCACTCATATTCAGCATGCCTGAACAGCGTTTGAAATGTCGGCGGGACCCCCGTTACATACTCGGAACCCGTCGCATCGAGAAAGTCATTGACCCTTTCTTCGGTCACGGGCCCGTAATGTGTCTCGATAACTTCAACCTCTTCGGGGTTCATCATGCTTTGCCTAACTTTGCAGTTGCCTGTACCATCTGAAGATTGACTTACCAAGGGTAATAACGAACCTTGGGTAAAAATGAAAGGGTTTTAATGCTGGGAGTTCATTTGCGTTCCATGCTCTTTATTCTCTATCTTCTAATGGTAGGAATGGTTCCCCTCGCAATTTTGTGGGGGCAGATGGGAGCAATCGCAGGGCTTGTCTTATGCTCCTCATTTGTACTGTTTATCAGGATCAGCGGGGCAGAACGGATTGCTAGGCGCATGGGAGCACAGTTCTTGCCGAAAGCGCAGGCACCTCACATCTATGCAACTATTGAGGAGTACTGTCGACGGCTTAACATGCCAGTACCCAAGATCGCCGTCATCGATTCGTACGCCATCAACTTTGCCGTGTTTGGGTTTAGTCATACCGGAGCCTGGCTTGCCATTTCCAAAGGCGCTATTGAGAAACTCGAACGCTCAGAAATTTCTGCTTTACTGGCATTGGAACTCGTTTATTTGAAAGGCGGGGAAGTGTTATGCGGCACTTGGCTCAGCCAGTTTCTTTCAGCACTCGATCGATTGGCCGCACTTGGAAGAAGACCGGATAGATACCGGCAGCGCACCTTTCAACACTGGTTTAGAAAATTGATGATTTGGCCGCTTGGGCTCTTCCCTATTCTTATCCTGCGGCCCAGACGAGACGGAAACAAATGGGACCTGCAATCCATCAAGATCAGCCGCAAACCGCGTGCGTTGGCAGAAGGCCTCAGACTGATGCAGGCGTATCGGGACAGGGTCCCGCTGTGCAGTCCGTTCAGCACACGTCATCTGTTTCTTGCTTCGCCTCCCTCAGCCGACTTAGTGGAGAATATTTTTTTTGAAGGCGGAGAATTGCCTGTTAGGATACGCGCGCTCGAGAGCCTAAACACTTTGGTAACCCTGTCATGATGATACCCCTTGTTTACTCACTTTCCATTTTCGGAGTCGCACTCATCGGCGGGATTATCCCCATCCTGATTCCCGGCATTCGTGAAGACAAATTAAAGCTCTTTGTAAGTCTTGGCGCCGGGTTGCTTTTGGGAATGGCCTTCCTCCATATGATACCGGAGTCGGTCGAACATATTCCGCACAGCTTTGGCCTTTGGCTTCTTGTAGGTTTTCTGTGTCTGCTGGTGATCGAGCGTTTTGCAATGGTTCACGCTTGCGAAGAGCATGGCTGTGATTACCATACGATCGGAATCGCGGCTCTGTTGGGCCTCACTATACATGGCATCATCGAGGGCTTTGCTTTGGCATCCAGTCTGATGTCCGGCATTGCACCCCTTGTACTGATTGCCATCCTTTCTCATAAAGCTCCTGCAGCTTTTGCTCTTACTTCAATCCTCAAACTGGCAGGACGGACTCAAACTCAGATAGTGGCCTTCACGGTTGCAGTCGCCCTTTCTGTTCCGATGGGAATGCTGGCTGCCTACACTGTCCTAGAGTCAGGCACTGTCCCTGGCTTTGCGGGTATTTTGCTCGCTATGTCTTCGGGAACTTTTATTTATATTGGAGCTTGTGATCTGCTTCCCGAACTCCACAGAACGAATGAAGATAAATTTAAGCGACTGGGTGCCTTCTCGGTTGGTTTACTGATTAGCTATTTGGCTGGATTAGTGGTTTGAAGGAATGCGTTCTTTTTTTTGTAAATCAGCTACCTTGCTTTCCAATTTTTTGGCAAGCTCTCTGTCTTTTTTCTCACTGAGAGCAATCGCTTTCTGATACATCTCAACCGCTTTTGCATACTGCTGCTTTCGCGAGTACACATCGCCAAGATGTTCGTAAATCACCGCTTCCCCTGGTTGCATCTTTGCCGCTTTTTCCAGGGTCTCTAAAGCTTCGTCCAGCTTATCACGCTTAAAAAGCACCCATCCGAGGGAGTCTTCGATAAAACCATCTTTGGGCCGAAGAGTTAAAGCAAGTCGAATATACTTTTCTGCCTCTTCCAGGTTGTTTCCCATTTCGGCATAGGTATATCCCAGGAAATTTAGTGCATGGGGGTTGTTCCCATTTTGTTCGAGAATTTTTTTCATTGTGCCGATCGCCTTCTCTCTATTCCCGAGCTTGTCTTCCAACGCTCCCTTGAAATAAAGCAGTTTTTCTTCGTTGGAGAATCGGAGCAACCCTTGATCAATAACGGCGATGGCAGCCTTGTAATCTTTTTTATGCTCGTACAACGATGCCTGCATATCATAAAAGTCGCTTAATTCAGGATGTTCAGCGATCAGTTTTTTTCCAAAAGCAATCGCTTCTGATAGTTTTCCCATCTCCTTAAGGATAAATCCAACATGCAGCATAGCCTCCTTATAGAAGCTGGTATCCTTCACCTTTTTAAATTCGGTGAGAGCCTTATTGTATTCCTTCGACTCTTCATAGACAGCTCCAAGATAGAACCGAACATTATCGGCGGATGGTTCTTCCTTTAATATGGCTTGAAAACGGATAATCGCTTTGTCGTATTGTTTTAGTTCAAAATAAATAAGCGCAATTTTGACTCTGGCTGTATAGTCCTGTGGCTCGATGGCCTCGTATTCAAGTAAGGCCTCCAATGCTTTTTGCATTTCATTTCTGTTCAGGTAAAGCTGTGCCAATCTTTTTTTGAATCGCCCGGAACCCCCAATGCGCGTATACACCTCAATCGCTTTATTGCTATCCCCGCGGCGCTCATAGAGCATGGCAAGCGTAACACCTGCTTCACTGAAATTAGGCTTTAAAGCGAGACACTTTTCTAAGTCCGCCTGAGCCTTTTTCAACTGGTCTTGTTCGACATATATTTTGGCTCGATAGAAATAGCCCATCACATTATCAGGATCTTTATCAATGGCCTTCGAAACCGTTTCCACTCCCTTATCCAGCTGCCCACTTTCGGCCTCTAATATTCCTAGCAGGAGTGAAACTTTGCTGTTGTTGGGATCCAGTTCCAACATTTTGGAATACTGTTCTTTCGCCTCCATATATCGTTTAGAAGAAGCATAAATTCCACCGAGCAAAGCCCGGTATTCTGCATTATTGGGCTCTTTTTCGATGGCTTTCTTAGCGCAAGCCTCTGCCTTTTCTTCCTGGTCCAGTCGAAAATAAGCTTCAGCGAGCTGGAAGTTAATATAAGGGTTTTCCGGTTCTGCCTTCAGGGCTTGTTCCAAGAGTTTCGCCGCCTCGTCGTATTTGCCTTCCAACGCCTTCTGACGGCCCTGCATGTACAGCAGGCCCTCATCCTGATCGCTCATAGCACCCTGAGGCGCACGCTTGTCAGGGTTGCCAGCGAACGCAACCTCTTGACTTGCTAAAGCAAAAATCAGAAACACAAAACACAATTGCTTGGCAGAATAATAGATAATTTTATTTCGAATCCCCACCAATTAACGCTTCGGCTAAACGCAAGAAAAGCTTGATGAACTGAAAATAGTCCTTTGCCCGTCATAGGTTACCCGCAGATGCCAACCCCGGTAGGTGGAAGCAAGAATCAATGAACGGCAGACGCGGTTGCGTTAATCTTAATACGTAAGCTCTTGAGGAATTGTTGCCAAAGTTCCTGATAACGAGCCAGGCGGATTGAGCTATCCCGCAGGGATGAATGAGCGGTCGATTCTGCAATCGACAGAACTTTCAATCTTGGAGACAGATCGTCAGTGATGGAATCCACAGTAAACTGCGTCAAACACAAGTCGGAGTTTTTACGACCCATTTGTCTTGCGCCATCTTCGTCGATCCGTTCCTTACCCCCCAGAATAAACTCCGCCTCATCAAATTCCCCCCTGTAACTTTCCACACAGGACTGAAGCTCCAAATGAGACAGTGTATCGTCAATTGTGCGACGCTGACGCTTTTGCAAACGCTCTGCAAACTGCGACCACGTTTGATTCTCCGCACCTAGCCGTTTACCCAATCTGTTTTGATAGATAAGTTCTTCACAAAACACATCGACCAGAGGAATTTTAGAAATGCCCCACGCGTTGTTCATGAAAATTGAGAACAAGAAAAAGAAGACTGAAATGAGTTTCTGTAAACCCGACACGATACACCTCGCGCCTACTCCCGCCGTCTGGCTGAATATGCGAAGGCCGTGCCATTGATAGGAAGCTCAAGGCGTCTGATTGCGTGGGCGATTTTCGCTCCGGTTGACAAATTTTGTACCTAAGAGGGCCGAAAAATGGCCGGACCGTTACCCAACTTCCGCAACGAGGGGTTGATTCCTCAGTAGCATGGAAACCAACTTCACGTCCCTGGCTTCAAGTGGATAGGAGTACCAGCCATCCACGCTGGCGTAATCGCTTTCCTGGGGGGGTGGCTCTTTTGAAAAAACAATAATGGGGATGGTTTTATCCAGTTTCTTAATGCCCGCCACGAGTGCCTGTCGATTCATATCCGCCGAGCGATACTGACCTCGAATAATCACCAGATCGACGACGTTATCGGTCACATACGTAAGTGTTTCTAAAGCTGAATATTTTTGGATAACGCTTACTTCGCAACCAAGCTCGCACTCAAGTGCCCCTTTAAGTGCAGGCACGACTTCAGACTGAATCAGGGGATCTTCATTCGAAAAAACCACTTTGACTGCCGCATTCATGGTGCCGCCGTTTCTCCTTTTCGCCACGCCTTTCGGCATAGCAGAAGAGCACTCAGAAATACGACATGCAAAGCTTATACCGTTAGCATCCGCGCACAAATGTCACATTTATATTGCGCGGACACTTATTGACGAAAAAAACGGAATGGATTGTAACTTTTGATCAGACTCTTTGCGACGATAGGAGCTGCAATCTTTGCGATTGAGATTTGAGGATCCAGACTCTTGGCCACGCCTTCAATAATGAGACAGGAACGTAACATTAAGATGTACCTCTGAGGAATAGCAATCCCATTTTGTCTGGCGACAGAAAACAAGCTCGTCACCAACTTATCCATCCGAATATTTTGAAGGCCTTCCTTTTTGAGTTGATCCAAAAGGTCTTGAATATCTTTGTCGAATTTTTTGAATGATGTCTTAACCGATGGAATACCCAGTTCAAACAATGCCCTGGAAAGCCGATCCCTATCTTGCTCAAGCACAGCAAGCAACACCCTAAGGAATTTGCGCTTATCCTTCGGATCCAACTGACCCACCAGTCCGAGATCAATTAAACCGATCCGTCCCTCCTCCAAAAAAAACAAATTCCCGGCATGCGGGTCAGCATGAAAAAAACCATGATCGAAGATTTGTTCCAAAATCGCACTGACAGTCATGTGCGCTGCTTTTCGAGCTACCGTACTCCCCTTTTGAAGAGCTGCAATTTTCTTTCCATGCAATGGCTCGAGGGCGATCACCTTTTCGGTTGTCAGTTCAGAAAAACAGTGCGGAAAAACAACGGCAGGGTCGGAAAAAAGCTTCCAATAATTTTTGTGGAACCTTTCAATGTTTTTGGCCTCTTCCCTGTAATCAATTTCCCGAAGAGTGGCTTCTTTAAAATCCAAAAATATTTGGTTTAGATCGAAACGAGTGCTCCACTTACTCAAGGAGCGTACGATCCCTTCCAAAATGGTCAGGTCCAGTGCCACCAGTTCAGCTACTCCAACTCTTTGAACCTTTAGAATAATGGGAGTGCCATCCCTGAGTGTCGCACGGTGAGTTTGACCGATACTTGCCGATGCAAGAGGCTCCTTCTGAATTTCCTTAATCAGTCGTTTGATTTTTTCCTTTCCAAGCTCAGAAACCAGAATTTTACGTACGTGAGAATAGGACATCGCTGGAACCCGATCAAAAAGCACTTTGAGCTCTTCACTAACTGCCTCTCCAACAAGATCCGGCCGGCTAGCCATGAGTTGGCCCAGCTTGATGAAAGTCGGACCGAGTTTTGAAAACGTCTTAGCCAGATTACGACCCAGGACACCATCTAAGGGGAAAACCGGCGTGCGCCAAATCCTTGCAAAGGTTAATCCTCGCTTACCCACCTCAATACCCAGCGCAGCCAGCGCGCCGCCAAGCCCATAACTGTACGCTATCCAAGCAATCCGCTGTGAGCGGACAGCGACCTGGATGGGCTGCAGGAGTTTTTTCAACAATGCCTCCGACACATTTATCGACTTCGGCCCCTGGACTCCTGAGCGTTCACATTTGCGGCAAGAAGGCGTGGGTATGTACTTGACTCCAGTCAAAAAAATCGGGTCTCGTTCGGCGCATCCAATGCCGAAAAGTTTCAATACTCCCAGCCGAGCGAAGTTTTGGATTCGTGACGAAAGCAAGGGGCAGAACCTTCGACAGGGTTCGTGCCAGCTTACGCGCGCAAGAAAATCCGAGAATTTTCAAAATTGGGTGTGCGGCATCACTCCGCTTTAAACCGATAAACCACCGATATTGTAAGAACATATTGTTCGTTGAATATCTGGTTATCTAACCAGGGTACCGATAGGTCAAATACAGAATCAAACATGGCACAACCCTTTTGCCGGGAGACAAAACACTGGCTCCGATGGGCTAGATTACTGGCGGATTTACTGAACTTCGCACTTCGGATAAGCATTTAACTTTCCTTGAGGACGGTAACAAAAGCTAACACCTTTTTGCAAACGCACCTCTAATATCCTTTACAACAAAAATGGGTAATCCGGTTTTATCTACGCAAAGCTCGCATAATTGACATTGCATGGGCCAATCGTGAGCTCCAAGCGCCCTCACAAATAAAGGTGCACATCGACGTTATTCCTGTGGCTCCAATGCGCGGCTTAAAGCAAATAATGGCATCAAAATTTACCATGGTATGAAGGGGCTTTGAAAGGAGTGCCTATGCAAGCAAAGCAACTTCATGAAAAGGCCGTTTCATTTTCGAAAAGTTACTTGCAGTCCGAAAAAG
>JACQOU010000310.1 GCA_016207775.1 Deltaproteobacteria bacterium | reverse complement strand
TCATCCACCCAATATTTATTAGCAAGAAGCTTATGAATAGGCCCAAGAGCTGCAGCAAGCGTTTCTGCTTTCTTAGGTCCCTGTCCATAAACAATCATGGCTCCTGCCACCCCAACCACCGCAACGGCGATCGCTACCAACATAGCAGCCATTTCGGACAGAGGGTGCTCCCCTGCTATCGGAATAATAGGAACGGAATGTTCAAGAAAATGTTCAAGGTAATTAGGCAAAAGATGGAGATCGTGAGGCACTCCCAAAAATCCAGCCAAAGCACTTCCAATCGCTAACACGATTAAGGGACCAGTCATAATAAACGGGCTTTCGTGTGGATGTGCCTTGCCCCGGTAATTTCCAAAAAAGACCAGGCAAACCAGTCGAGTCATGTAGAAAGCGGTTAACCCTGATGTGATAAGTCCCAAAGTCCAAAACAAGCGCCCATTTTGTTCCAAAAGAAGTGCAGAATACAAAATCGTGTCCTTGCTGAAAAACCCTGCAAATGGCGGGAGTCCACAGATGGCAATCGTAGCGACTGTGAACGTCCAGAAAGTGAAAGGCAGTTTCTTACGTAGCCCGCCCATTTCAAAAATGTCCTGTTCACCTGACAGCGCATGGATAACGCTGCCCGCTCCCAAAAACAATAAGGCTTTGAAAAAAGCGTGGGTCATTAAGTGGAAAATAGCGGCCACATAGTTGTGAGTACCGAGGGCCAGGAACATGAATCCAAGTTGGCTTACCGTGGAATATGCGAGCACTTTCTTGATGTCTCGCTGGGCAACCGCAATAGTAGCAGCGAACAGTGCCGTCAACACACCAATGGTGGCGACCAAAAGACTCGCAGTGTGAGCTGCTTCATAGAGGAAGCCCATTCGGGCAACCATGTAGACCCCGGCTGTCACCATGGTTGCAGCATGAATAAGGGCGCTGACTGGCGTCGGACCGGCCATTGCATCTGGCAACCAAACGTAAAGCGGAATTTGAGCGGACTTCCCCATCGCTCCAATAAAAAGCAAAATTCCAACAAGATTGATCAAACGGGGGTCAAAAGAAGCTGAACTCGAGAGGACAGTTTTGATGGCTTCACAGTGGGTCGTCTTGAAAAGCACCCAACAAAGGAAAATACCGAGCAAAAACCCGGCATCCCCAATGCGATTAACCAAGAAAGCTTTCATGCCCGCATTGGATTTGGCAATATCCTCATACCAATATCCAATGAGAGCATAAGAACAAAACCCGACACCCTCCCATCCAACAAAAAGAACAACCAGATTGGCCCCTGAAATTAGCGTGAGCATGCTGAACAGGAAGAGATTGAGGTATGCAAAGTAGCGGCTCGGAGTCGCGTCCTCAGACATATAGCCAATGGAGTAAAGGTGAATAAGCGTGCCTATTCCGGTCACCACAAGCGCCATGACCGCCGTCAGATGATCAAAAACAAATTCCCACCGGATGTTTAAATTTTCAGTGGCAAACCAGGGCAGCGAAACTGAAATAGAGGAATTTTGCGACAAAACACAAAGCCATAGCACAACCGCTGCAACAAAAGATGAAGCAGAAAAGAAGCTCGCAATGCCCCCCGCCCGCCCAGCAGAAACGGGGCGCAGGACCAGTCCGTTGAGAATACTTCCGCACAGCGGAAGAAGTATCATGATCAATAACACTATTCCCAGAGCACTCATCTATCCTCTCAAACTTTTGAACGCATCCAATTCCACCGTCCTTTTAACACGGTGAAGGTTGAGCAGAATCCCAAGGCCCACCGCAACCTCCGCAGCAGCAACCGTTATTACAAAAACAACCATTAGAATTCCTTCGCTCGAACCAGAGCGCATCGAAATTTCCACAAAAATAAGGTTCACTGAATTGAGCATAAGTTCGATGGACATCAAAGCAATCACGGCATTTTTTCGGACTAAAAAACCAAAGAGTCCAACGGCAAAAAGGCAAACCACAACAAAGTGTGACCAATGCAACAACTGCTCAGAGACGATCATGGCCTGACCTCCCCGTCGGCAGTCGGCTTTGCCAGAACGACAATGGCCACAACCAGTGCAAGCAAAAACACGGAAAGTACCTCGAACGGCCAAAGATATTCGTTAAACAAAAGATGCGCCACGTGTTTGAAATCATTCGCTTGGCCCCCGGAAGGAGAAATAGCCAACGATCGGTTGAGTATGCGAAGCAACATCAGGGAAAATAAATAGACCGTAACACCCACACCAGCGAGCGAAGGCCATGAGCGGGCATAGAAAGAGGCGCTCTTTCCGAGATTCAGAAGCATAACCACAAAAACGAATAAGACCAAAATAGCGCCCGCATAAACCAACACCTGGATCATCGCAATGAAGGTCGCGTCCCATAAAAGGTACAGTACGGAAAGCCCAAAGAAACATAGAATTAAATTGAATGCGCTGTAGACGGGCTGTTTGGAGCTAATCACTCCAACCGCTGTAGCAATCGTGAACATCCCGAATAGAATGAATAATAAATCTCTCAAGACAAAGACCCCAAATACATAACAAAAGCCGTTGCAACAAGGTTGAACAAGCTCAATGGCAGGAGGTTACTCCACGCCAGCCGCATGAGCTGATCATAACGAAATCTTGGTAATGTCCACCGAATCCAAATATAGAAGCACACAAGGAAACCGACTTTTGCCAGAAAGACCAAAGCCTGGACAAGCGCCAGCCCATTCACCGAGCCGAGTTTGTCTAACAAAAACGCGTCCGATACCCAGGGAAGGTGCCATCCACCCAAAAATAGCACGACCATTAGCGCCGATATGGTGACCATGTTCATGTATTCAGCCATGAAAAAAGTCGCAAATTTCATGCTTCCGTATTCAGTATGGTAGCCAGCAACAAGCTCGGCCTCCGCCTCCGGCAGGTCGAATGGAATCCGGTTCGTTTCAGCAAAGGAGGCAACGAGAAATATAAGAAAGCCTAACGGCTGTAAGCAGATTCCCCAGGCAGGCAGGAAACCGAGTACAGTACCGTCTTGCATTTGCACCATTTCTCTCAAGCTAAATGAACCGAAGACTAATACTGCTCCCGCTGCAGATAAGGCGAGCGGAATCTCGTAACTAATCATCTGGGAAGAAGAGCGCATAGCCCCCAGAAGGCTAAACTTATTGTTCGATGCCCAGCCGCCAAATAGAATTCCATAAATTCCCAAGGATCCGATTGAAAGAATGTACAAAATGCCCACATTAAGATCCGCGATTTGAAGCGGAATTTCTCTACCAAATATAACCGCCGACTCTGCGACCGGTATCGCAGCAATCGTTAAAGAAGCCGGAATCAGCGTCAGAAATGGACCCATCACATACAGTAACTTGTTCACGTTTAGTGGAATGGGATCTTCTTTCCAGAGAAATTTCACGAAATCGGCCATGGGTTGAAAAAGGCCAAAGGGGCCGACCCGGTTAGGACCCGGGCGATCTTGGATAAAGGCAGCCCCGCGTCTTTCGGCCCATGTCAAAATGGGAATCGACGATAGCAATGCACCGTAAATCACCACAATTTTTGCAGTCGCAATGAGAATAACCGACCAATCCATAGCTCACTTCATTCGAAGGCAATCCTTACGATACACATAGATAAGGGCCAAAACCATGAATGCGAGATAAATCAACATCGCCCAAAATAAATGACCTCCTTGAGCCAGGGAACCTTTATAAATGATCGCCCAAGGGAAGAAAAAAACAGCTTCCACATCAAACAAAAGAAACAGCACAGCTATTAAATAAAATTTTGCCGGAAAAGGAATCCGGGCGTTTCCTTCTGGATCGACTCCGCACTCGTAGGTGGAAAGTTTTACATTGGATGGCTTTTTAGGACCCAACCATGTGGTCAGGACATAAATCCCTACACACACCACCAGGGCGAAAATCATAAGCAAGCCAATTGGCAAAAACGTTTCCACTCAAACCCTTATCAGAGGATGTGGCTCAGGCTCTGGGCTGCAAATTCAATGACCGGCCCAAAATATATTCCCATCACTACGGTCGGAATAGCCAGTCCCACGATCCCTACAGCATGATAAACCGACAAACGCCCTTCTTTTATTTCCTTTGGTTTATCCAGCCACATTGCCTTTAAAATCCTTGCATAGTAGTACAACGAAACCACGCTATTGAGT
>JACQOU010000301.1 GCA_016207775.1 Deltaproteobacteria bacterium | reverse complement strand
ATATAATAATAAGTAGAAATCTTCCAAGGAGTCATCCATGACCTTAACGAAGGCTGAGCTCATCGATGCGGTATATGAAAAAGTTGGATTCTCAAAGAAAGAAGCGGCTGATTTGGTGGAACTTGTTTTTGAAACTGTGAAGGAAGAGCTGTGTAAAGGTGGTTCGATTAAGATTTCCGGATTTGGAAAATTCCGAGTTAGGAACAAGAAAGCCAGAATGGGGCGAAACCCTCAGACCGGTGAGGCTATGGAAATTTCAGCTCGCAAAGTGTTAACTTTTACTCCAAGCCGAATTCTGCGGGACGGTATAAACGGCAAGTCAGCGATCCTACCGAGCGCCGTTACTGAAGATTCGACAACCGATAACGACGACCAAGAATAGCACATTTGCTGAACACGTGAGATGGGATATCTTCTGACAATGAGTCGGAAGTGTATCCTATTTTGTTTCTTGCTGAGTGTGGTTTGTAATGGCTCCTTCCATTTTTATTCCCCACTTTTTGAGCGCTTAGAGATCAGCGAACTCTTAGACGAACATCGTAAACTTAGAGCCGCGTCGGATAGCGATAGGCAGCTGGATTTTCTCCTTGTTCGATACTTCCTCGCCCATGCCTATTCTTTGGCAGGGAAAATTCATCACGAGGCAGAAATCCTCTCCGAGCTGACAGAGGCTTGTAATCGTCTGGATAATACTTCGTTTAACGTCTGGACAGAACGTTCCAACAAAGCATCCGCAGCTCTAGTGTGTAGCGTAACTTATGCACGTGCTTCAGAACGTGCTCCGATTCACGCTAAAATAAAGCTCGCACGAAATGCCATCAAAACACTTGAGTTGGCTAAGGAATGGAATGCTGATCCTATTGATCGTATGATTGCTGAAGCCACCGTTTACGCACATCTTCCCCCCTTTGCAGGGCAGAATTTTGGTAGAAGCTTACTCGCTTTGCATGCCATTCGGCGCTTAAGGCCGGATCTTTCATCCATTATTTTCTTGTTGGGTTATACCTACCAGTTGCAAGGCAATCTTACGGCCGCTGAAGTTTTTTATAAAGAAGTCCTGACCAGAAATCCCACTGATCCGCGAGCGAGAAATTTTTTCCGCGAGGGGCACTTTGTGAAACTGCAGGAAAGGACGGATGGTATCGATTTTGGTTGGAGTCCTTCCCTATTTGTTTCCCCTTCCTCAGGGTTTGGTGCGAGACTGCACTTGTTTGATGACCGGCTTTTCGACAATGACTCCCAAGGCGAAATCTCTGTGCAGGCGGGGACCAGAGGGAATGCAAAAGCGAGCGGCACACTCAGTACGAGTGAGTGGGCTGCGGATCTGGTACTCAGAGCGAAAGCTGCAATCCGATATGGCATCGAGGACTTCTATGGATTAGGGATTTCAACGTCACAATCTCAGCGCTTTGAGCTGACGGGTACTCGATGGGATGCCGTGTTGGGAGCAAGACGAAGCTTTTTAAAAAATTTCTTCTTTGAATTGGGCTGGGAAGCGCACAAGGCCTCGTTGCAAAAAGTGGAAGGTGGGGGCGAACCCATTCCGTTGCTGTTTGAACGTTGGGATGCTTTCCATTCAGGCGCCTATGCCGAATTGGGATTCGATAACCGAAATCACGCAGTGGCGCCGACCCAGGGTTCAAAAGTTTCAGTAAAAGGCTATTTTCCCACCGAGGGGTTGGGATCGGATAGAACGTTTCAGCGTTGGGACTTGCATTTGGAACACGCCCTTCTGATCGACATACGCAATAGCTTGCAGGTGCGCCTGCTCGCGAGTTCCGTCTCGGATAACGTTCCCCTTTCGAGTTTGCCAGGATTGTCTGGGGAGTTAAGAACGCCTGGGATGCGTGAATTAAGATTTGTGGACAATCATTCGCTTGTTTTCGGCGGGGTATATCGGTTGAGAGCTTGGCGCCCGGTGACGCTTTTCGCGTTTTCATCGATTGCCAGGGTGGCCTCCACTGCTGCGAGCCTTTTTTCCACTCCGGTCATTCTCGTTGGAGGAGGGGGTATTGAATGGCACGTGTCGCATTCCCGTCGCGAAATTTTCAGCATGGAAGTGGGTTATCTTTCCTCTGGGGAATGGTCCTTAGTCGCCTGTGCTGGAAGAGCGTTGTAAGGAAGGCACCGGGCAAGCACTTGCAAGGAGCTGTTCGATTTGGTCGTGGTTACTTTTCGCATCCTTCTGGCCCAGTTCTAACAGGGCATTGAGATAGCCGTTTGTGAACATGAGGTAGCTCATCAAATCACCGAGTTCCGCTGGGCTGGTGGCTAGAGCTCTGACGACTTGCCGAAAATGGAACGGAATTTCCCCGATAAACTCTTTGGCAATTGCCCCCAGGTCGAGGCTTGGCCTAATGAGCAAGGATTCGATCCGCTTAACTTGTTTGCCGTCGTAAACCTGATTCATGCGTACCATGTTTTCATGATCCGCTTCGAGGCTATCAAGAAAAATTGAGTTAAGAACCGTGCCCGCAATAAATCCCATACTGAGTTGCTCTGGTTTTTCAAGCTTCACGGGGCTTACCGAGTTCGGGCAGCGGATACTAATGGTTAACAAGTGAGTGGCCCCCAAGTGGATTGAGGGGCTGAGAGGAAAGCTTAGTCTTAACGATCCATCGCCAAAGAGACTGTCCCCAATTCGGACGGGTTCAAAAAGCAGCGGTATTGAACAAGATGCCATTATGTGACGGATGCGGATAGCCGACCGGACTGCAATGCGCTTTTCTCTTCGCCAGGCAGGAATGGGCCTAAATGAGTCGTAGAATACGGTGGTCATCCCATCAAAGTAATTGGTGGCGCTGATAGCCAAACCGTCTACTTCGCCACTTCGGATTGCTCGCGCTATCTTCCAAAAATGGATGTGGGAAAGGAGTGTCCTTGAGAGCGGACTGGCGTCCAATAGCGCTCTGACCAAAAGCCTATCTGTCATCTTTGAGAGGAATAGGTCCCAGAACCACCGAAGGAAAAGGGACAGCATTGAGTTGAAGTTGGTTTTGAGCACTTGGTCGAAGTGTAAGGCCGCCCATAACTCGTACATTCGTAACGTGGCTTGTTGAAGAGGTTCCCCTTGTGCAAGGTAGCAAGCGATGATCGAGCCAGCAGATACGCCGCTAAATACCCTGGGACGAAAATGTGGGAAGTGCTGGCCGATGTAACGCAGGACTCCCACCTGGTACGCAGCTCTGGCTCCGCCCGCGCTTAGGACGAGTCCCAATTTTGGGTTCTGGTTACTGGATGGCATGAGAGTAAGTAATATTTTAGCTCGAAAGCGACTCCAGCGTAAGTGAATGAGTAAAAATAAATGATATCTTTAAAATGCTAGCATTTACCGAGACGCTGAAGAACACCCTTTATCAGCAGGGGCAAAACGAGAGTAGCGTCGGCCCAAATTTCTGATGTTTTTGCGCGAGGTTCGAACTTTCCCCAGGATTTTCCTTCGCTGTATGTGCAGCCAGACAATCCCCCATCCTGCTCGACAGCCGTGCAAATCCGTACGGCATAACGGAACTGTTTTTTTGTGGCTACGATCTTATTGCTTCTTTGCAGCAGCTCGATCATGGGTCCAACCTGTTGGGCCCAATTTCTGGGCACTCCTCCGCCGATAGTAAAAATTCCAATGGATTTTTGCTGGCTAATCAAATTAGTGTAATACCGCAAATCCAAAAACGGGTTAAAATTAGGCAAATCGGCAATAGAGATCTTGTCGGCAAGTGTGTCCAAAGAGTAGTCGTTGTGAACCTCACGGGCCCATCTCTCCATATCAATGGCCAACTCGCTATCCGTAAACGCAGGTATGAAAATGGGCACATTATGTTCGTAGGCTGATTTTAAAATCCCTCTGCCAGGAATATGGTTATGAAGGTATTCACCCACCTTCTTGCAGAAAAAGGAAGAAGACCAGGTGCGGTCCTTAGGCTCGCTGTGCAGCACACCGGATATAACGTGTTCCAGTTCATCAAGATTCATTTCGGGTTCCAGCGTATCATGGACTCGGTTGTAACCCCGCTCATAGAGAGTGTTATCATCCATCCGGTGATCGTACCGAAAATGGTGTCTACCCGTTGCCTCAACCAGGCCATGGCACATGAGAGCACCTGTTGAAACAACACAGTGAACAAGACCGTGATCGATGAGATCGCAAATGACTAGCCCCATCTTAAACATGGTCATTGCACCACTTAACGTGAGTACCACGAAACAATCTTTGTCTTTTGCCATCTCAGTCAAAATTGCGGCGGCCGTACCGACATTTCTTGCACCCGCTGCGGCATATTGCATTGCCTCCAATAAATCGCTGAAGTTACTGACCTTGGATAAATCCAAAGGTTTAACGGGAATTAATTTATCGTCGAAACCGTCGTGAAGCTCTCTCATATAATCAATTGAGTCAGAAATACCTTATACCCAAAGTGGCTCCGCATCTCAAGTTTAAAGCGGCTTACGCGGAGGAAACAATGAGAATGAATTCACCTTTTCTTAAATGTTCTCGGTCGCAGTAAACACGCAGGTCCCCCAAAGATTCCCAAACGAAACGCTCTTCGGTGTTGCCAATTTCCCATGCCAGAAAAACTTTTCGATCTGTTTCTAAGACTTTGCTTAGTTGGTCGATTAGTGAACGAAAACGATAAGGCGTATCCATGAGAACGATCTTTTCAGAGCGGTTCTTCAGGGATTCGATCTTTTTCATCCGTTCTTCTGTCTTTCGAGGGAGAAAACCTTCCACTAAGAAGGGTGGATCCCAACCGCTCATTGCGCAGGCTACCGACCAGGACATAGGGCCAGCCACACTGTGAATCGAAAATCCTAAATTTCTGCAAAGGCTTAAGATTTCTTTGCCGGGATCAAAAAGTATGGGCATTCCTCCATCTGCAAATAGGGCAATGCTTCCTCCTGTCCTACGCATAGTCTCGATCAATTTTTTTAATTCAAGCCATTCTTGTTGCTTCAGATGATCAAGAAAAAAAAATGTTTTGCTTTCGATAACGATGCCGGCACTCTTTAAAAGGCGCAAAGAAACGGAGCGCGACTCTCCAATAAGGACCGAAGAGTGCTTGAGCGCTTGGACTGCTTCGCTGCCCAGTGTGGCTCCTTCATTTAAAGGTGTGCCCACCACAATGAGTGTGCTCGATTCGCTGGACGACATTCTGAAAAGGTACATCCTTCCTTTTCAGAAGGAAAGCTTCTGAAAAGGAAGGATGTACCTTTTCAGAGAATGTTAGAGCCGGGGAAATTTCCAAAGTTAAGGGTAAAAACGAAAAAGGCAAAGGGCTGTTTAAGAGCGTTTCTGCCTACCGACAGGGTGAATGCCCAGCACGAAACGGGTTTTGCGGCAAATAAGAGGGCGAGACGGTAGGCACCCGGATCTCCCGTTTTAAAAGAGTATTCCAAATCACCCTCAAGGTTAAAGAACGTCGGAAGTGTTTTGTAAAAGCCAAAAGTTCCGGATTTGACTGAGGCTGCATCGTCCGCTCTGATATGGAATTGTTTTCCAAATTTCAAGGAGTCTCCGGAAGGACTGCGGTATTCAATCGTGCTGGACCAATCATTCTCACGGACGTCTTCTCCCGTGCCCGTATTGCGGGTAGTCTCCAACTGGAAGTTGGCTTGGACCTGGGCTGTGAAGCGCCAAATTTTAAGGTCGGCCAATAGCTCGATGGGTCCCAATCGACGCTGATATCTTGGATCATCCGCAGAAGTTCTCAAGTTATATTGTTCAGATAGCTGCACGAGCAAAAAGCGCTCAATCGTACTCTCGGACTTTCTTCTAAAGCGATTAATTAACTCAAACCTCATGTACTCGAAAGGAGTGATCTGATCGAGTATGTCGAACCGTGGGTTGAGCAAACCCCGATTATCCCGTATTGCAAAAAAAGGATGGTCGGTACCCCCTTGGTAAAGGCTCCGTGAATAAATAAATCTTGGTTGCAGAACATGGCTAATGCGCTCGAACCCGGGTATGCCCGTGCCAAAGCTCTTTGAAAGATAAATTGAAACGGGAAGTTCCGTTTCAGCATATTCCCTGTGTGAAAATCCAGACGCGGGGTAATCAAAATGGTACGCTAGCGAGCCTGCTTTCAGTACTGGCTGGAACTGAAATCCCGGCGGCATAGGGATATTACCAATGAGCTTCGGTTCAAGCTGTAATCGCCGACCCGTCCGAATGTAATCGCCTTCATGGTAGGCTGAGTTGGGGTCGGTATGTTTCTTTTCTCTCTTCAGTTCGTCAAGACTTGAAGTCGCTGCAATCGGATCGTAACCGCTGCCTGGGCGAAAATAATTGGTGAATTGCGTGTCGGCTTCAAAAGCAAAATACTGTCCAAATGGCTGGGTAATTTTTGAGAAGCTGATGACGGGTAGTTTGGTTGCAGCTCCCCCGTCCGAACCGGAGTCCTTGCTAAGGATGAGAGATTGGTGGTGTGCAATCTCGGCCGTCAGTAACAGGTTGTCTGAAGGGAGGGTTACGCTCAGTTGCGAACGCAGAGAAGCTGCATCATCGCCTAATCCGACATCCGTCTTGTAGTCACGCGTATAGTACGGATTGCTTACCAGACGCAGCACCTGGCGGCTGTGCGCGCGCCCTCCGAGAGAGTACTTATTGCGTGCATTGATGGCAGCCTCTCCGATTGCTCCCAGAAATCGGTTTCTTGTTGTGTCTTCGGTTTCCGGGTCATCGGGGTTTGCGCTAAAGCGACGCTGAAGCAGGAATAGGCTCACCTCTCCCAGTTTTTCATCCGAATAAATGTATCGGTAATGACCCCACAAATGGTAACCCGTCTTTGAGTAAAAGGTGGGCTTGAGTGTCAGATCATGCCAGTCAGCTAGGGCAAGGAAGTACGGCAGAGTGAATCCGCTGCCCAGGTTTTCAACATAACTGAAATGAGGAGGGAGCAGACCGCTTTGCCGTTTGGACTTTACCGGGACGACAAGGTAAGGCGAATACATGACGGGAAGGGCGCGAGCATAAAAAATCGCATCATAAATATGGGCATATTTTTCAATCGTTACAATGAAACGCCGTCCATGAATTTTCCAATCGTGTGTGCAGGCAACCGCTTCGCGTGTACGGTCCTGCGAAAGATTACAATTGGTGTAGCTTCCGTCCTCCACCTCATATTTCTGGATGCTCAACCGATTGATGGTCTGGCCTGTCAGAACCATCTGTCCACTTACGAGCGTGGCATCTTCGGATACGCCGTCTTCACCCGCCAGATTGTAACTTGCGTGTCTGCACCAAAGATCCATTTCTCCTTCGCGCATATGAACATTGCCGTTTGCAATGGCACGTTTATTGGCAAAATCGATCTCAAGTTCATCTGCCCAAACTTCTTTCGGACCCTGACGTAGCCAGGCATGGCCGTGAGCGCGAACAACATCGGTTTGTAAATCACGCTCGTAGTAGTCGGCTTTGAACTGAATCGGAACAGCGCAAGCCGTGCGCACTAACAATCCTGCAAACAAAAGGAAAAAGAGGCGGGTCATACTTTAACAAGAATAGCGATTCCCTGGCCGCCGCCAATACAGGCTGAGCCGACACCCAAGCCGCCACCTTTCTTTCTTAAGCGATATAAAAGGTGAGCAGCCATGCGTGCGCCGCTTGCGGCCAGCGGGTGTCCGAAGGCAATAGCTCCTCCATCTACGTTTGTGCGATTGCGGTCCAGATTAAGCTCTTTTTCTGCTGTCACATAGATAGGCGCGAAGGCTTCATGGATTTCAATGAAGCTTATGTCCTTAAGCGAAAGCTCTTGTTTCTTGAGTAGCCCCTCGCATGCGAGTATTGGACCTAATCCCATCAGCTTCGGCTCACAGCCGATCACAAAGCAATCAATGTACTGCCCCAAAATGTTCCACCCTCTGCTGTTGGCTTTCTCTTCCGTAGATAAGATCAGTGCAGCCGCTCCATCACTGATTCCGCTTGCATTCCCGGCCGTAACCACACCGTCCGTCTTAAAAACAGGTCTAAGTTGAGAAAGCGCTTCGAGCGTTGCATCTTTACGGACGTGCTCGTCGTGTTGAAATGTTTTCTCACCGTTTTTTGTGCGGATTGAAACAGGCGCTATCTCCTCCTGAAGCATTTCCTCTGCGGCTTTAGCTGCCAGATGGTGAGAACGCAAAGCAACTTCATCGCATTGCTGGCGCGTTACACCGTATTGAGTGGCAAGCAGCTCCGCCGAAAGAGCCATCGAAAGCTTGGCTTGGGGATCGTACAGGCCAGCGACCAGGCTGTCTTCAAGCTCTGCGTGGTTCATTCGGTAACCGAATCGAGCACCACGCAGAACGTAAGGGCACTGGCTCATGTTCTCTGCCCCGCCGGCCAAAACCGTCGTTGCTTCCTCGGTCCGAATCAATCTTGCGGCTTGGCAAATGGCTTCGATTCCTGAACCGCACAGCCGGTTCACCGTTACGGCAGGAACTGAAATGGGTATTCCACATCGAATGCCTACGTGGCGTGCAAGTGCGGCAGCATGAGCGGAAGTTTGGAAGACATTTCCAAAAATTACATGGTCAATGCATGCGGGCTCTACTGCATTTTGCTTCAGTGCAGCCTCGGCAGCAACAATTCCTAAATCGGTTGCTGTAAAATCCTTAAGACTGCCGCCAAATGCACCGAAGGCAGTGCGTTTAGCGCCCACAAAAACAATATTTCTTGCCATAATGTACTAAACGGTACCCGCTTACGTTCGGTCAGCCAAGATCTATCATCTTTTGTCGTGGCGAGCCGAAGGTGAAGTGTCTCGTTGAGATTGCTTCGGACCCTTTGGGTCCTCGCAATGACAGGGCATCGCGATGACAGGGCGTCGCGATGACGGGCCGTCGCAATGACAGGGCATCGCGATGACAGGGCGTCGCAATGACAGGCTTGGAATTTAGCTTGAAATTCTTTTGAGTTCCCCTAGACTCCTTGCAATGGAGACGCCTACGAGCAAGTTTCTGGTTAATCCCATATCGCTGGTAACGTGTGCTGCAAAATGTGGAGAACTGTCTGCCCGTATTCTGGATATTTCTTTTGTTCGTTTGGTAATTGAAGAGAGTAATGATTGGATGGCACTGACCGAGCGAGGGACGCTCAGCGTGGATTTGCAAATGGACCGATACCCGTTGAATGCGTTGGCCTCCTTCCAGGCGAAGGGTGAGGGGTGGATTCGGTTTGGTTTCGACAAGATTGTTCCCAGTAGCCAGGCGAGTTTGCGTTCGTTTTTATTGCCGAGAAAAGTAGGCGAATCCATTATTGAAGACTGGCGGACAGATAAAATCCGGCATTTTCATGGTTTGAATGAAAGTGAGCTATGGTTTGATTCCCAGGGCGGTGTCTTGATCACTTATTTGGATCCCAGCGACTTCAGCTACCATTTTATTGTTAGAATTAAAGACAGCCGTTCCAATCTTCGAGTGGGGAGATTGTCCCGCAAAGATTATATGGATTTAACCAGCATTGAGAATGATCTGCCTCTGGTTACGATGACGGATAAGGAAACGATAACCCGCCTTGGAGAGTGCCGGGACATCATGACTAATTTCCGTCCGACGGGGCAGGTGGAATACAATCTTAAGCAAAGGCTTCTTAAGGTCATTAGTGACCATCTCTATTCGACAAGCCACCGCGTTGAGGTTCGTGATTTCCGACCGCCGGCTTCACGTATTTAAATCTAGGTTCCGGAGGTTATCCCGTAATTTCGCCCGCACCGCTTCTTTCCGGTCTTGATCACTGCATTATCTCTCCCATCCGCACCTGCCAATTTCCAAAGCCGGAAGCGCCGGGCGTTACAGAAGTTACGGCGTATCCCTTAAGGTTAGACTGCATCAGGGGCTGAACTCGCCTACAGATCCAAATAATTATAATTAATATATTCAATATGTTACTAGATAAATTTTGAATATTGTAGT
>JACQOU010000298.1 GCA_016207775.1 Deltaproteobacteria bacterium | reverse complement strand
GTGCACTGGGCAATCTTTCTGACAACCTCACCGAGTTTGGCTATTTTGCTTACGTCTTGCGGGGGGAAGCCAAATCGCGAATCAATCTGTGGAGCGAAGCTCAGCAAGATTTTCAAAAAGCACTTGAACTCGAACCCAAGGCGGCAGTTGCCCACTGGGCCTACGCCAACATGCTCGCCAAAACCCAACACCGCACCGAGGCCGTCGGTGAACTAAGAAGCCTTCTGACTTACCACCCAAACTACATTCCAGGTATCGTTTCATCGAGAAACTACTAATTCCGTCGTCACACTCGTTACACTCTCCCTCTCCGCACCCCGCGCTCACCCACACCTCGCGCACCTTCCCCCGTCACGACCTCCCCCACCTCGCCACTCTGGTATCGCCCCTGGTATCGCCCGCATTCCGCCCACCTCCTTCCCTGCTCTCAGCCCCACCATCGCCCATGGCCATGGCATTGCCCCACCTGCCCACCTGGCGTCCGGCGAAACTCACTTTTTCTTGCAACATCGCAATTTTGCATGCATTCGCTCTCGCTCCACTTTACGGACTTGCCCCCGGCCTCCTCGGCAAAACAACCTTCCGGTTGGCATCGCCCGCCACATCAAACACACACAAGCAAACACCCTTTAGCCCTGCTTCAGTACCCCTTCCACTTCAGTACCCCTTCTATCTTCCAGCATTTACCTCAACGGTTTGCCGCCTCACCCCTCTATCTATAGTGCCCTCAAAACGGGGCAGTGCCTTTCTCTATTTGGCTACGAAAATGCGATAAGGGCGTGCACTAAGGCACAGGCGAGAAAAGTGGGCTACTGAGTGAGGAGTTGTAGCAGAATTCACACACAGTCCATAGACCGATAATCCATAGACCGATAATCCGTCTTACGCACCGAAAGCCGGTCTTCTACCTCATCACCCCAGGCTTATTTTCTTAGCACTGCCCTTTGCACAGTAAGTGGTTGGGAGCACCATTGGCCAGTTCGCACAAAACATTTCGGCAACAACGCAATCTACATTCTTCTCTGGCCGAGCACTTAGAGCATGGTGGGGTGCTTTCGATTGGGCGAAGAAAGGTTTTCCGACCAATTGCCATAAAACGTCCCATGCATCTTGTTTTCAGAGCGGCAAACGCAAAAGGGCAGTTTTCTCTTCTTCAGCCACAGCACGCGCGAGTTGTTCGGCATTTGCTCAAGCGCTGGGCTTGCTACTTCGAAGTCAGAGTGTATGAGTTTGCCAACTCGGGAAACCATTTGCATGTCTTGGTGAAATCAAAAACGCGACCAGGGTTACAGAATTTTTTAAGAGTCTTCGCGGGACAGGTGGCCCAACGAGTGACCGGCGCCGAAAAGGGATCTCCATATGGGAAACGATTCTGGATGCTTCTGGTTTATTCAAAAATCATTTTCTGGGGCAGAGCCTTTCTGGCAGTAAAACAGTACGTTGTGAGGAACCGACTGGAGGCTTTGGGGTTGATTGCCTATAGGGCAAGAACTAGGAGAAGGATGGCCACACGAGGTCCGTAAGGTAGTTTCTACTTGAGAGACACACCACAGATTGCGTCGTGACTAAGTAAGAAAGACGGGAGTTAGCTTGCACTTGGCGCCCGCGCCGCAGCCTGAATATAGCCCTAATGCACCCAATGTTTTTTGTGAAAGCCATTACACTTCCGCGATAGTGGCCCATCTCAAGGCGTACTCGCTGATTTTGAAACCTCACCGTACAGTAAAGTGCGATTCGGTTTCAAAAAGCTCCATGTGCCTTGATCTGGGCATTTTCACTGGTTTTCCCTCCAAAAATATAGGCGCGTTAGAGCTAAACGTCTATTTTCCAAGCAGGTGACTACCGATCTATGGCACTGCCCCATGCCCCGGCCCCGCTGACATAAACGGCGGCCGAGCCGTGGGGGGGCAATGCCTAAGAAGAGGGAAGGGCAGCGCAAGATTGTGTGATGCAGATGGGAAGGGTGAGGGTAAACGCGGCTGAAACCCACGTGGAACGGGAAGGAGCCTGGCGGACAATGCCTTTGCGGGCAATGCCTTTGCTGGCACTGGCAGGCGGCAACGGCAACGGTAAGGGTATGAAAAGTTTGGGCGGGTGTTGGTATTGCGTTTGCTGGATAGCACTCTTCCAGGCAGCAAAAACACGATGAAGGTCTGTGAATACGTCTGTGAAGCCATCGTCCGATAGCGCACTAACCCAACCGCTCATGTTGTTTTTCTACCGCACCTCTGCTACCACTTGCCTATGTCGAAACACGAGCAAGATCACGATGTAAAGTATTGGCGCATTTTTCCTTATCGGTGGAAATTCAAAAAGTTATTTCTTGATATTTGGAACCCTAAAGACAAGCGACTGTTTCCCCCAGCACATTTTGGCGTCGGTTGGGGAGTGAACTTTCATGCAATCTGGAAAAAATGGAGCACGAAGAAGTGAGTGCTGCTCGCATAAATATTTTGGTGCTGGGCTCTGGGGCTAGAGAACATGCTCTTGCGTGGAAGATTGCGCAATCGCCCCGGTGTGAGCAGGTGTTTCTTCATCCCGGCAATGCCGGGACCATGCGCGCTGGGTTCAAAAAGCTGGAGATGGATGGCGAGAATGTAGATGAACTCATCAAGAGTGCCGAACAAAAAAATATTGAACTGGTAGTGATAGGCCCGGAGGTCCTGCTCGCTAAGGGCTATGCCGATCGTTTAAGAGAAGCGGACCTCAAGGTGGTGGGGCCTAACCAGTATTCAGCACAACTCGAAAGTAGCAAAGTGTTCGCAAAGCGGTTTATGGCGCAAGCCGGAGTGGCAACGGCCACTTACCAGATGGCAGCAAGCGAGAGTGAGCTTACTTCCGTGCTGGATTTACGCCGGGAATACCCCGTGGTTCTGAAACTCGATGGACTCGCGGCCGGAAAAGGGGTTGTAATCGCTCAATCGAGAGAAGAGGCAACCGCTTTTGCAAAGCGAATTTGGCTGGAAAAAGAATTTGGACCTCTCCCCCAACGCCTCATCGTGGAAGATTGCCTTAAAGGACGTGAGCTAAGTCACATTGGACTGTGTGACGGGCGTACCTTCATTCCACTTGCTTCAGCCACTGATTACAAGCGCATCTTCGATAGAGGAAAAGGGTCCAATACCGGGGGAATGGGAGCCGTTTCTCCGTCACTGGCGGAATCGGCAGAACTGATGAAAGTGATCTCCAAAGAGGTCGTGGAGAAGTGTCTGCTGCAATTTCAGAAACAAAAAATAGATTACCGTGGGGTGCTGTATATCGGCTTAATGATCAGCCCGGAAGGAAAGCCTTTCGTATTGGAATTCAACGTCCGCTTCGGAGATCCGGAAACTCAAGCAATCCTGCTACGGTTGGAAAGTGATTTTGTCGAAATGCTTGAGCACACAGCACAGGCAACGCTGACATCTTGTCCCAAGCCCAGATGGACCCAAGACAGTTCCGTCTATGTTGTAGGAGCTGCTGAAGGATATCCCGAAAAGCCAAAGGTGGGTGATCCCATCAGCGATCTGGCCGCCGACACCGGAACACAGATATTTTTTGCTGGAGTGAGTGAAAAAAATGGTGAGCTTGTCACCAGTGGAGGACGCGTATTGGGTGTGGGGGCATTAGGCAACAATATCGAGCAAGCGCGTAAACGGGCTTATTCGCGATTGGATAAAATTAATTGGCGTGCTAAACAATTTAGAACAGATATTGGACATCTAGAACCAACTGGGTAGCATCATGGCGCAAGTCTTTCCTTTTAAGGCAATTCATTACAACACTCAATTGATATCTAATCTTGATGATGTCATTACACCTCCGTACGACGTCATCCCTGCTGGAGATGTCAGTAAATACCTATCCCGCAGTCCCTACAACCTGGCTCACGTACTGATGCCAAGACCAGAAGATGAAGATTACGGTTTAGCCGCTCAGACATTACATAATTGGCAGGCGAATAAGATATTGGTGGAAGACGAGAGAGAAGGCTTCTATCTGTACCAACAAGCTTTCGAGCTACACGGCAAAACACACCGAAGACACACGCTTTTTTGCGCCGTTCAGCTTCACGAGTTTGGCGACAAAGTTATTTTGCCACATGAAAATATTTATCCGAAATACAAAGATGACCGTTTGAAAATTCTCAGAAAGACTCAGCTTAACCTGAGCCCTATTTTTGGAATGGTAGGCGATCCGATGGGGAAGCTGCACGACCTCTATGAAAAATGGGTTTATACCCCCCCACTCCTTCATTCGGTAAGCTCTGACGACGACATTGAACATACTGTTTGGAAAATTGAAACTTCAAAAGCCCAAGAGTTGATCGAACACTTTGCCTCCAGACCACTCTACATCGTCGATGGCCATCACCGCTACCAAAGCTCGCTTGCGTACGCCAAGGAACTGGGGGTGCTGGGAAAAGAGCACCCTGCCGCGAGAATGCTTTTTGCAGTAGCCACTTTTCCCGATAATAATCTGGCTGTTCTTCCCACCCACCGTCTTATCAAGGAGCCCCCCAAGAAAACTATTTCCCGAAATGTAATTGCCGAATCGTACGAGTTAGCACCCGTTTCCTACGAGCAATTACGTTCTTTTGTTTTGTCTCCGCAAACACTCCCCGCATTCATAATTTTTTATGCTGGGGAACTGATGCTCTGCACTCCTCGCCACTGGCAAACCTCAGTTCCTGAGCTTGGTGAATCGCTCGCCCCACTTTCGGTGGTTTGGTCAGATCGAAAATTTATGACACAGTTTTGCGAAATCGATGACTCCAACAGAGGCAGCCGAGTTGCTTACGAAAAAAATCTCGAAACGGCCTGGGAGAAAAGAGACCGAACTGCCTTGACTCTTTTTCTGCCGCCTCTTTCGGTTGAGCAAATTGCTGCAGTAGCTGACGATGGAAAAACTCTGCCACAGAAGTCTTCGTACTTTTACCCGAAGCTGGCATCGGGGTTGGTTATTCGAAAAGCCATCATTTCGTAGTGGTTGATGTACCAGCGAGGTAGGTCGGCCCAGTAATGGGCCGACCTACCTCGCCGCAAAATCGGATTCCCAGACAATGGTGTCCTTGCAACTCATCCACTTGTGTAATTGCACATGATAGTGCTGTTCAACCGTCGAACGTCTAAGCTTCATCGTCGGAGTTAAGAACTGATTCTGAATGGTCCACGCAGTTTTTACTACCACCATCTTGGAAAGTCGTTCATGAGGAGACAAAGCCCTGTTTATTTTTTCAAGCAACAGAGCCAGTTCGCTGGTCATTGTCGCCCGATCTTTTTGCAGGCCAGCCTGTGAAAGCACTACCAACACAACAGGCTGTGGTAAGCCAGACCCAATAACGCAAACGCATTCCAATAATGGGCACGCAGCCAATTCAATTTCAATGGCGGCTGGGGCAACATACTTTCCTTTGGACGTTTTGAAGATGTCTTTTATCCTCCCGCTGATCTTCAAAAACCCCTCCGAATCAATCTCGCCACGATCCCCCGTATGAAGAAATGAATTGTTGATTGTATCAGCCGTCAGTTCAGGAGCCTTGTAGTAGCCTGCCATAGTCGCCCCTGATTTGACGAGTATTTCGCCCACCGGACTGATTCTTGCTTCCACCTGACGAAACGGCTCACCTATCCAACCCATTCTGCTCCTGCCCTTGCGAGCAAGATGCGAATAGGCAAAATTTTCCGTCATTCCATAGCCATCTTGCAGCTCAAGTCCAATTTTGAGGTACCATTTTTTCAAGGCATCTGGAGTCGGAGCAGCTCCGGTGACGCCCAGACGCATTTTATTCAACCCTAAGCCCTTTCTTATCTTGTATCCAATCAGGGAAGAAAGAATGGGCACGGTTAACAGCCGATCCAATTTCTTTTGCGGTATCTTTTGCAGAACGCCAGCCTGAAGTTTTTCCCAAATTCTCGGTACACCCAGAAAAATAGTAGGCTGAGTATCTTGAAGATTTGCCAGAAAGGTATCCAGGGATTGGGCAAACGAAACCGTGCCTCCCGAATATAAAGAAAGCATTTCTACAACCAGTCGCTCGGCAACATGGGCAAGCGGTAGATAGGAAAAAAACCGATCCGATGCATTAAAATCAAGCTCTTTAGCAATGTTTTCCGTCGAAAAGGTAATGGAGCCAAACGTGTGCATGACTCCTTTCGGTTCACCCGTGGTCCCAGATGTATAAATAATCGTAGCCAAATCAGAAGCACTGCGAGAAACCGCTTTCGAAATCGGATTGTTAGCCGAAGCAATGGCCGCCCAGCTTGGATACTCCCCAGGAGACCCATACGGGAATGAAATGCAATGCAAATCAGGCGGAATAACCGTCTTGATGTCAGACCAATCATCGAGTTTTCCAACAAACATTAAACAAGATTCGCTGTGTTCCAGAATCGACCGGATGGCACTTGCCGATAAATTCGGGTAGATGGGAATCGACACATGTCCGGCCATCCAGATAGCAAAATCGGCCAAAAACCAATGGGCACAATTTTTGGAAAGGATCGCTATGTGACTGGCAGGCGGAAGATCCATTGCCTGAAGTGCGCCAGCCATACGCCGCACCTCCTGCGCGCATTGCTCCCAAGTGTAATCATTCCAAACTCCGTCGATAGGCTGGCGCAGGTATACGCGTTGGGGAGTCAGCTTCTCCCACTGTTCTAACATCTGCGATGGTAACAAGGTGGTTAATCCTTATAGAATTTTTTCTTCCCGACCGCTAACTGCTGCAAGAAACTACAAGGCTCGAAGCGCTGACCATAGTTTCTACTAAATAGCTCGAGATCGGCCACAATGGATTCAGCACCAACGGAATCTGCGTATCGGAGCACTCCGCCTCTGAACGGCGCAAAACCTGTACCGAATATCATTCCGATATCGATTTCGGAAACATCGCGCACCAGTCCTTCTTCCATACAACGGGTCCCCTCATTAACCATCAGATAGGCAAGCCGCTTTTGGACCACTTCGTCGGTCAGCACGCTATCGCGCTTCTTTTGGGCAGACTTTGAAGCGATGAGCGGATCTTCGATTTTTTTCTTGCCACCGTCTTCATAGATGTAAAATCCTTTACCCGTTTTTTGGCCCAACCGCCCTTCAGCAACAAGCGAAGCCAAAAAAGGTGGCGGCTTCATGCGCTCTCCGAATGCCCCGTACAAAATCTTTGAGACCCTGTGGATAATATCAATGCCCACCGCATCGATTAACGTACAGG
>JACQOU010000330.1 GCA_016207775.1 Deltaproteobacteria bacterium | reverse complement strand
GTATCGCCTTTATGGTCGGTTCTTGCGAAGAAGTTCCAGCTTAGAGTTGTCCCTGTTCAATCAGATCCAAAAACTGTGTAAGTGGGAGAACTTCAAACCCTTCAGAGGTCTTCAGACGCTCTGAACCCAGGTAAATAATGACGTTGCGGGTTGGTTTCTTGCCTTTCCAATTCTCATTCAAAGCTCTAAGACCCTTGCTGAATTCCGAGCGATATTTCTTTGACGACTTAATATCAATTGCAAGACATTCTTTCCCCCGCCAAAGCAGCAGGTCGACCTCCAACCGACTGTTTTCTGTGGGGGCCCAATAATTCCAATCATCAAAAAGGTTCCTATAGCTTCGATAGGCACGCAATACCGATACTAGCCAGCTTTCAAAAAGATGGCCGTATTCTTCAGGTGCTGGCGGACCGAATGTTTTCTTGGTGGCTCGTACAATTCCCGGATCAGACCAGTAAAGCTTCGGGTGTCTCTTTTCTTTGACTCTCAGCCGTCCTTCATATGCAGGCAGTCGAAAGGTGAGAAGCGTGTCATCCAAAATGTCGAGATACCCTAGAACGGTCGTACGCGATACACCAGCATCTCGGCTAAGGGCCGCAGCATTCAACACCGAACTATTGAACAGGGCCGCGACCGGCAGAAACCGTGCAAAGCCAGGAAGGTTCCGTACGAGTGCCTCAGCCTGGATTTCCTCCTTAAGATACGTTTGGACGTAAGTTTCCAAAACCTCTCGATCACCTTCTGTCGTCCATATCAAAGGAAGAGATCCGTAGTTCATCACGTGACTGAGTGTGAAGTCTTCTCCCAGTTCTTCTCTCGTTAAGGGAAACAACTCCTTTCGAATTGCCCGGCCCCCCAGCAGATTGGTCCCGGCTCGCCTTAATTTTCTGGCACTGGAGCCAGACATCACAAAGCGCAATCCTCTTTCTTCAATGTGACGATGGATTTCGTTGAGAAGGTTGGGCAGGCGTTGAATTTCATCGAGCACGACCGTATCTCCGCGTTTGAGAGTGGCCAACCTGAGAGTAAACTGTTCCGGATCGGCAAGTATCGTTTGGTAGGTTTTCTCCTCAAGTAGATTGATGTAAAGTGTTTCTGGAAACATCTTCCTGAGCCAGGAGCTCTTACCAACCCCTCGAGGTCCAAAGAGAAAAAATGAGTATTTAGGCTGGGATACGATTCTTGGGTATTCCTTTTGCGTCATCATGCGGTCAAATTTCCAGGAAAAATGACGGAATGTCAACGCGCAGGGCACAGGTAAAAACGATATCTTACAGCGATGCTCGGTGAAGAAATTTGAGGGTGATCCAAGATCTTACGAAAAAAGTGGATTCATTTTTTGTGAAGATAAGAACGGCAGGGTCATTGAAATCCAAGTGTTGAATCCCTCTGAACTGAGCGAGTGTTCCGCAGCATAAATTGTTGGGGCATTCAATAAGTATCGATTTCATCTTGGCATCTCTCCTCATCTGTTGTGTAATTGGCTACGCTAAGCATTCACGTAAGGGGAGGAACAGCCATGTATCCAAGGCTTTTCGCAAGCTTGATTCTGATTGGGATTTTAACATCCTGTGGGGCTGAGGCTCCGTTTCATAGGGGAGCGTCCGGGACGGATCCTTTTGTTAATCCGAACGCCTGCCCTGGGGGCGGCAATCCCGCAACTGCATTAACCGAAGACTACTATAACAGCAACTTGAACTCGATTATTTCCAGGGATTGCGCCAGTTGCCACTCGTGGACATACAGTACGGCTAAAGCCCAAGCCACTGCAGGGGATCTCTCCTCTAAGTTTTACACTAAGCCGGCGGGTACTGGTCATGCTGGTGGGACGAAATGGGCTGCTGGCAGCACCGAGCTCGATGCAGTTAAGAGTTGGATTTGTGGGAGTTAAACCTGGGTTAAAGCAAATTCGTCGCTAATTCAGCAAGGCGTGAACGCTCTCCTTTAGTGAGGGTGATGTGTGCTGCGATGTGTTCCATTTTAAATCGCTCGACGATAAAGCTCAGACCATTGTTTGATGAATCGACATAAGGGTTGTCGATTTGATAGCAGTCCCCTGTTAGTACTACCTTCGTTCCCTCGCCAGCTCGCGTGATAATGGTTTTTATCTCGTGCGGAGTCAGGTTTTGGGCCTCATCAACAATTAAGAACTGATACGCAAGACTTCTACCGCGGATGTAGGTGAGCGGCTCAATTTGGAGCATTCCTTGGTTGATCAATTCCTGCCACGCACGGCGGGGCGGACGTTTGGCTGTGGGTTTGTCTCCCCCGGAAAAAGAAACAATGTAGTCCACATTATCAAAAATGGGTTGCATCCAAGGGTTTAACTTTTCTTCGATTTCTCCTGGAAGATAGCCGATATCCTTACCCAACGGGAAAATGGGTCGGGAAACCAACAATTTTTGGTATTTTCCTTCGTCGATAGTTTTTTGAAGACCACAGGCCAGAGCGAGCAATGTCTTTCCGGTACCTGCTTTGCCGACCAGGCTGACCAGGTCAAGACTATCGTCCAATAAGGCATCCAGTACGAAGGTTTGCTCCATGTTGCGCGATTTGATTCCCCACACTCCGTCTTTCGGAATCCTGAGCTGAACTATTTCCTTTTCCGGGGCTGAGTAGCGTCCGTAAGCCATGTGCTCGGGATTTCTCTGGTCCCGAAGCAAGACATAGGCGTTGGGAATGAGCGAAGTATCCTTCATGGGAAATCTTTTTTGGGCAATAAAGTTGTCGATTACGTCGCTGGGAACATCGAAATGGACAATACCGCTATAAAGATCTTCAATGCTGACCCGGCTAGGTTCGAAATCTACGGAATTGATACCCAGGGCATCTGCTTTCACTCGAAGGTTCACATCTTTTGTGACAAAGATGACCGGAATATTGGGGTGATCAGCCCGGATTTTTAAGGCAACCGCCAAAATACGATGGTCACCTTTTTCATGTGACATGTCTTTAGGCAAATGTTTTTCAGCGTCCCTAAACAGATCAACTACTAAAGTGCCACGTTTTCCGATATCAACCCCTTTGGTGAGCGTCCCGCGTTTCCTGAAATCATCCAGAATCCTGGAAAACTGTCGCGCGTTCCGACCTGTTTCCGTAAGATCTTTTTTGAAATGATCCATTTCCTCGAGCACAGTCACGGGCACTACGACAATGTTGTCGTCGAAGCGATAGATACATTGAGGGTCATAAAGAATCACACTGGTGTCTAGAACAAACGTTTTTTTCAATGCAGGACCATCCTGGAAATATCGTTAAAGAGAGTTAGGCCAACCAACATGAGAATTAACGCTAAGCCTAACTGGTTGGCAATTTCCATCGTTCTGATAGAAACCGGCTTGCCCTTGATGGCTTCAATAACAAAAAAGAACAAATGCCCGCCATCCAAAATGGGAATGGGAAATAAATTCAACAAAAAGAGATTGATACTAATGAGGGCCATCATAAGCAGGAAAGGTATGATACCGGCATCGAGGCTACGGCCAGCGACGGACGCTATAAGGACAGGACCACCTAGATTTTTGACGGAAATTTTACCCACGATCAGTTTTGCAATACTGACGACCATCCGACTGGACAGCACCCAGACTTCTTGGCCCGAATGCGCGAGTAAATGCAGGGGCTCGCGGATTTTAATATGAACCATTTCTGGTTCTGCAAACACAGTTAATGGAGAGAAACCGACAAGGTATTTATTGATAGTCTCACGGGTGAGCGGATCCTCATGTGCCGTGTAAGAAGGCTTTAAACTAAGTTGTACAAGTTGTCCGCCCCGTTCCAGCGTGAGCTGTACCAACTGGCCCTTGGAGCCCTGTTCCTGCACATAGTCGACGATGCTTTCAAAATTGTATGCGGGCTTTTCGCCAGTTCTTGCCACTCGATCGTGAGGTTGCATGCCACCTTGTTCAGCAGGACTGCCCGGAGTCACTGCCCGAACAAACAATTCTGAGGGAAAAATGCCTAATTTCTCCGCTAGGCCAAAAGGGGACAGCTGTTCCGGGGACGGTTTTTTTGCGGCTAAGGTGAGCGTGAAAGATAACTCTTGGGTCTTTGATTTTTTTGATCCCGGCTCCAGCTCTCGTTTGACCGTGATAATCACGGGTTTGGTTGTGGCCCCCATTTGTTCGAGCTGGTCATTAATTTCACTGAAAACCGTGATGGGAGTGGAATCGATTTTGGTTATTAGGTCTCCAGTGCGGAGTCCCGCAGAATAGGCCATTGAGTGAGAATTCGAAATTCCAACAACCGGTGCAAGGGGCAGCGGAGAAATGCCTTTAATCCCGCCAGCGAGTTCATCCTCCCCATATGGATTCTTAGTCTTAACCGTTGATACAGTGACTGGAACCTTAAGCTCTTGGGAGCTGCGTTCTATGCGCAACTCCAATTTTGTGCCCGCTAGAGGCTTTAGGGTCTCTTCCAAGTCATTCCAAGTTTTTACCTGCTTATCCCCCAACGCCAGGATGCGATCGCCTTCGCGAATTCCAGCTTGCCACGCAGGGCTATCGACAACCACTTCGCCAATCTTGGTTCCTTCCGTCGGTTTTCCGAACCAGAAAACACAAACATAAAGGATATAGGCAAGAAAAAGATTAGCAAACGGACCAGCCGCGACAATAAGGAAGCGCTTGTGGAGCTTTTGGGTTGCAAATGCCCGGTGGGCTTCTTCTGGAGGAACTCCTTTGTAGAGATCATCTCCCATCAGTTTAACGTAGCCGCCTAACGGAAAAAGCGAGAGACAGTACTCAGTCTCTCCAATCTTACGGCTCGCGATTTTTTTCCCAAAACCAAGCGGAAAAACTTCCACCTTTACGCCAAACAGCTTTGCAACAAGATAATGGCCGAGTTCATGGAAAAAAATCAGCCCGCCCAACAAGATGATTACGCCAACGACTGAAGTGATCACTGAGTTCCTCCGGCTTGGATACTAAGTCTAAACCTGTGGCTCCAGTCTATCGGCAATTGCGTAGCCTAGCAAGGACGGGACTCACGTAAGTAACCGCGCAATAATAAATGTTACATCTGGCGAGACAGATTTGGAGCAGATTCGGGCGGTTTTTTCGCCACAAAATCGAGGCGTACTCTGCGGTACGTTGAGATTTTGTGGGGGAAAAAGCGCCCGAAGATGCCCAAAGATGTCCGCCAGATGTAACATTTATTATTGCGCGGTTACTAAAGCGTGGGACATGGGCTTTCTAGTTTTAACGAGCTTGCGGCAATAGCGGATAGCCATCTGCCTGCTTTCCTGGTCGACGGCAAACACATCCCGGAGTTCGCGAACGGACCCCCCTCTATGCTTCTCAAGCACATGGGTGATGCATTCGGTTATGGCAGGAAATGGTATTTGCCGAGTAAGAAAGCTGCTCACTGCGACTTCGTTGGCTGCATTCAGTGCAATGAGGTAACTGGGTCCTCCAGAAAAAGCCTCGCGGCACAGTTTCAGCGCCGTAAAGCGCTCTTCATCCGGTGGAAAAAATTCCAGTTTAGCCAATTGGTCAAAACTGAGCGGAGGGACAGGATTTTCCAGCCTATGAGGATAGGCGAGCGCATGGGCAATGGACGATCGCATATTCGGATAGGCCATTTGGGCAATATAAGAATTATCGTTGAATCTTAAAACCCCGTGCACAATGCTTTGGGGATGGACCCACACTTCAATATTTTTAATTGGGAAATCAAAAAGATAGTGCGCTTCGACCACTTCTAAACCTTTGTTCATCATGGTTGCTGAGTCTACAGATATCTTTGCGCCCATTTTCCAGTTGGGGTGCCGAACTGCAAGCTCCGGGGTGACTTTATTGAGAGCAAGATCGGGCATGCGAAGCAGCGGACCTCCACTTGCAGTCAAAATAAGGGAACTAATCTTCTTGCGCGGATGACCGCTGAGCAGTTGAAAAATGGCGTTATGCTCACTATCGACGGGAATACATCGGCAATGATTTTTTGCAATGAGCTCTTTCAACAGTGGCCCTGAAACGATCATTGCCTCCTTATTTGCAAGAGCGAGTGATTTGCCCGCTTTGACGGCTGCAAATGTGGGAGCCAGGGCAGCAAAACCGACGATTCCAACAACCACCAAGTCAACCTCTTCAAGCGAGGCACATAGCTCAGTGCCTCTCGATCCCACTTCGATACAGATATCCGGAAATTCTGCTGCAAGGACTGTTTTCATCTCTTTTTCTGAAACAGCGACCATCTTGGGGCGATACTGACGCATTTGATTTCGAATTTTCTCAATGTTTTTTCCAGCGCTGAGGGATACGACTTTGTAGCGTTCGGGAAAGAGGTCGACCACTTCCAGGGTATGACTTCCGATAGAACCGGTGGAACCTAGAATGGCGAGACCTTTTCTTTTCACGGATGCTCCAACACCAGTTGAATAAAGAAATAGAAAACAGGGCTAACGAGTGCAAGCCCGTCAATCCGGTCGAGCAATCCCCCATGGCCAGGGAGAAAACTACCTGAATCTTTTTGGGATTGGCTTCGTTTAAGCAGTGATTCCAACAAGTCGCCTGCTTGCGCAAGTGCGCTACCGAGGGGTACGAATAGAAACAAAGGCACAGCAAAACCGGGTACGTGGGGACCTGTGTAAATAAATTGGTACCACGCGACGGAAGCAATGATGGATGCAGCCATTCCTGCGCTTGCCCCTTCGATAGTTTTTTTAGGGCTTAACTTTGGAGCAAGCGGGTGCTTACCAAATCGCATTCCGGCAAAATAGGCTGAAGTATCGCCGATAAAAACCATCAAGAAGAGAAGGAGTAAATACTCTCGCCCATGAGTGGGAACCCGAGCAATCGGCACCAGGAAACCCATCAAAGCGATGACATAGACGTATCCAAAAAACTCGAGAGCAAATCGGTGGATGCCACTTCCAAAATCTCCATCATGATCGAGAGCCACAATATGCCAAATGCTCAGGGCAATAAAAGTGAGCCACAACCAATACCAACCCATATTTCCGCCTTGATCCAACGACAAAATGCCGAGCGTGATCATGGCAGCCAAGCGCATTCGTCGCACGGTAGAGGCATTTTGAAAAAAAAGTTTATCGTACTCAAGATAGGCGAAAATAGAAAACACCAGAACGGTTAAGAGCATCAAGAAAAAACTGCCAAGATACAGTAAGGCGAGGAGCGCAACCCCCGCTAATACACCAGCAATAATTCTTTGCTTTAGCATTGTTTTTCACAGACGATTTGCTCGTTCGTTTTACCGTAACGGCGTTGCCTTTTAGCATAATTTTCAAGTGTTTCATGAAACGCAGTGACTCCGAACTCGGGCCAAAAGACATTCGTAACGACGAGCTCAGTATAAGCGATTTCCCAAAGCATGAAATTGCTTACCCGGTATTCTCCTCCGGTTCGGATTAAAATATCGGGATCAGGAAAAAGGGGCTGGTAGAGGTACTCTCGAAAAGTGGATTCATTAATATCCGAAATTTTTACATCACCGGACAATACTTTTTGAGCCACGCGCCTGACTCCGTCCACAATTTCCTGTCTTCCACCGTAGGAAAGAGAGAGATTCAGATTAAGCTTTGGCTCTGGTATCTCGGTTGTGCGGATGACTCTGGCTAATTCACGTTGTGCATAAGGGGGCAATTGATTCAGGGTACCCTGCGCCACCAACCGTACCTTGTTTCGAAGGAGTTTTTTATCCATTGCCTTTAAGTGGTGAACCAAAAGCCGCATGAGCATGGTCACTTCGTGAGAGGGTCGGTTCCAGTTTTCAGTCGAAAACGCATAAAGAGTGAGATACGAGATGCCCAGCCGACAGCATTCAGTAACGATTTCGTCGACACGCTTTGCCCCTTCCCGATGGCCCCAGGTGCGCCCGAATCCACGCTCTGTAGCCCATCGACCATTTCCATCCATAATGATAGCGACGTGCCTAGGCAGCGTTCTCAGTTGTGTCGAGTCGTTACTCAGAGAGTCATGACCTCTTTGGATTTGCCATCTACGACTTTTTCAATTTCCGACACAAATTGATCCGTGGTTTTTTGGACTTCCTCTTGAATCCGGCGCCATTCATCTTCAGAAATTTCGCTACTGTCCTTCGCGCTTTTCAGACTGTCCATGGCTTCGCGTCGGGTGTTTCGGACGGCCACTTTGGCGTCCTCACCCAGCTTCTTTATCTGTTTAACAAAATCCTTCCTCCGGTCTTCTGTAAGGGCAGGAAGATTTATTCGAATGACTTTGCCGTCATTAATGGGGGTAATCCCAAGATTTGCAGCCAGAATGCCTTTTTCAATTTCGGATATGACACTCCGGTCCCAAGGCTGAATGGAAATGGTTCGTGCATCCGGAATGGATAATGCTGCAACCTCTTTTACCGTCATCGTGCTGCCGTACACTTGAACTTTGATATGATCGACCATCGAAGTGTGCGCCCTGCCGACGCGCAACTTAGCCAGTTCTGAACGCAAAAACTCGATGGCTCGGTCCATGTTCTTATTAAGCTCTCCTACCCGATCATTCACGGCACTCTCCTTACGAAAGTACCCAACTCTTCACCCATGATGACTCTTTTGAAGTTACCGGGCTGGGTCAGGTTAAATACAAGTATAGGAAG
>JACQOU010000296.1 GCA_016207775.1 Deltaproteobacteria bacterium | reverse complement strand
TTCGGGCTTCGCCCTCGCAAAGACGTGACGGCTGGGTGACGGCTGGTCACCCCATGTTGTAAAGCCCTTACTTTACACACAAAATCAGGATAAGACTCCCACTCCCCCTTACCGCCGCACCGTGTTATAATGTTTAAGTAAGCCTTCCCATTCGCTCCGCGTTAAGTATTCAAGTTTTTTCGTGTTTTTTCCGATAATGAGCCGAAGAGTCTTCTTTGTGTTGGAGCTCTTTTTTCGGCCGGGAGGAATTTTTATGTTGGCCTTTCTTGGAATGGCACTGATGGGTGGGAGCGCCTTTTATGTAGGCTACCAACTTTTTTCTGGTGAGGTTCAGCAATCAGCGGCTAGTCGACTCGAAGAAAAGAAGAAAAAGTCCAGCAATTCGATCCCGCGTGTCAGTCGCCCGCTTTTTCGTGCTCTTGTGATGCCTTATTCTTCGAGACTCAAGTTCGAAAATTGGAGAAAAAAACAGCGGCGCACTATTATTTCAGCCGGCCTTGAAGAAGAAATTGATGTCGAAGAGTTGTTGGCATTTAAGATTTTCCTGGGCTTCGTAGTACCGGTTGCTCTTTTCATTTATCAGTTCGTCAACAATTGGAACTGGCCCTGGTGGGTATTCCCCGGTTTTGGACTCCTTATGTTTATTTATCCCAGCGTTTGGGTAGGTGGCAGCCGCAAAAGGAGACACGAGGAAATTCGCATTCAGCTTCCATTCGTGATTGATCTTCTAACGCTTTCCACTGAAGCGGGACTGGATTTTATCGGTGCCCTTCAAAAGGTGGTTGAAAAAACACGCCCGGGTCCGTTGGTCAGCGAAATAGAACGGATGATTCAGGAGATTCAGCTGGGCACCACCCGAGCGGAAGCTCTACGCAATTTGGGCTGGCGAATTGATTTGACCGAAATTTCCTCTCTGGTCGCTGTACTGGTTACTGCGGACCAGATGGGAAGCAGTATCGGCGATGTATTGAGAGTACAGTCTGAACTCATTCGGACACAACGCTTTACAAATGCAGAGAAAAAAGGAGCCGCCGCTTCACAGAAACTTTTATTTCCGCTGATTTTTTTCATCATGCCGGCTGTCTTTATCATGATTTTCGGGCCCGTTGTACTGGGGCTTCTGGGAGCAGGGAAGTGATGAGACGGGTTAAACTTTTTATGGACGGAAAACTGGTCATAGAAAACTGCGGGGTTGCGACCAGTTTTCTCGATCGTTTGTGTGGACTGATGGGGAAAAAAAATATCCGTCCGGATGAAGCGCTTTATTTTCCGTCTTGCAACTCAATACATACTTTTTTCATGAGGTTTCCGATTGACGTGGTCTTCATCAACAAGGATGGGACGGCTGTGGAAATTATTGAAGCCCTAAGGGCAAACCGTTGTCTGGCGCCCCGTTGGAGGGCCAAAAACACGCTCGAGATGCGAGCATATAGGTGTCGTGAACTTGGCATTGTTGCCGGTTCACGGTTCCAGGGTGAGGGGTTGGGGTTTGAAATTTGACATTATCCATAAGGGGGAGCTGGTAGAGACACGGGACTTGGGTCCTGGGTCTTACAAAATTGGGCGCTCACCCGACTGTGATTTGCAACTCAAGTCAGCGCAGATCTCCAAACAACATGCTTTGCTGGTCATTAAGGACAATAAAGCGGCCATTGTTGATTTGGGATCGTCCAACGGTATTTTTGTTAACGGAATTCTTGTCAAGAAGCATCGGTTTCAAGCGGGTGATGAAATCGCGATTGCCGATTATAAGATTAGGCTCAGCTCACCTATTAAAACAAAACACACGGCTCCTGTATCACCGGATATGGGTAACCTTGCGCCCGCGCTTTATGCTGAAGAAACTGCAGTGCCCGAGACACCGGCAGTCCAAATGAGTGTGCAAGAGCGTTTAGTGCTACTCAGTGATCAATGGCTCGTTAAGCCCCTTTACTCGTTGATGCTGTCTTTTGATTGGCGTGTTTTGCTGGCCGCGGTTTTGGTGAGTGCGTTTGTGCTTACCGTGCTTGTGAGCGCATGGCCAGTACTTCGCTGGGGTAAGCACATCGCAACCACAGAGTCACTGGCACGCGGGCGCGTTATCCTGAAGCAAGTGGTCCGCGATAATCATCGAATTCTTTCTAAAACCGGAGATTTTTCGCTTCTCACCGTTGAGTCTGCAGAAGCCGAACAAGGTGTTTTAAGCTGCGTTATTGTTGATCCTAAGTCCAGCACTATTCTTGCCCCTACTCGACTATTTAATAAGACGATTTCAGATACCTATTCGCAAATAGCAGTCAGAAGAATTCTGGAAGGGCAGGAGGAGGACGTATCGGTTGAAACCAATGCAGGCACCTACCTTCTTGCTCAGCCCATTGCGGTGTACTCGAAAGAACTCAACGACCGAGTGTTGAGTGCCATTGTCCTTGCTGAGTTTAAACCGTCGAACGAAGTCTATTCTGTCTACAACTCCCTTGCGGAAGCCATCTTGCTTGCCATTTTGCTTTCGCTGATAGGCTATTTCGTAATCTATAAAATCTTCACCTATCCTATCTTGCGTTTGCAGGAGCAGTTGGACGCAGCACTCAAAGGGGAAAACGTAAACGTCAGCTGCGAAGCTAAATGTCCCGAGCTCCAAAGTTTATCTACCATTATCAATTTTTCAGTGAGCCGCTGGAGGCAAATGGGGGGAACACAGCCTGCCGTAGGCGCTGAAAACCTTGAGGAGGAGGATGCGGCATACATCAAGACCATTGCAGAGATGGATGCTGGATTTTCCGACGGTATTTTACTGATGGATAAGGATAAGAAAGTGAGGTTTGTGGGGCAGGTTCTCGAAGAGTTGCTCAGTATGCGTAATCAGTACGCCGCTGGACAAAACATCAGCGAAGCCTGTCGAGATCCGTCCTTTGCCGGAACCGCGATTGATCTGGCTGATCGGGTATCCCAAGCCTTGGGTGCTGCCCAGTTCGCTACTATGGATATTAACGGCGTTTCTCGAAATATGGCGGCAATCGGGCATAAGAGCAGTTCCGGAGAGTTACGGTTTATTTTGATAACGGTAAAGATGAATGGCTAGGACAAAAGCATTAGAAAAACAGGCGGTGGGTACTTTCCTGGAGCAGCTCATGGGCGTGGGAAAAGGCCGCGTATTTGAGCTCTCGGAAACGCAATCCATCGGTCGAGCGGAGGATAACGAAATTGTCATCGTCAGCCAGGCAGTTTCACGATACCACGCAGGCATTGATCGTACAGCGGAAGGATTTCTGATTCGCGACAACGAAAGCAAGAACGGCATTATGATAAACGGTAACCAGGTTACAGAAGGCGTGCTGCATTCAGGGGATGTGATTCAGATTGGAGATTTTGTGTTCAGATTTATGGACAACTCATCTCCGCAGGCAGACGACGCAAATCTGGCCCGGTTGCCATTGGGTATTTCTTCATCGACCAATTCGCCGATTCGCTCTTCGTCAAAACGGCCACTGCTGTACGCCGGCTTGCTTGTCTTCTTAGCAATTGCCGGATGGTTTTACCTTGGTTCAGAATCCGAAACCCAGGCTCCGGTCAAGAATGAAGGGTCAGCGGGTACAGACACATCGATTGGGTACGGGGAAACTGGATTTAAGGGAAGCGTCGGAGAAGGGGCCGAATCTACGAAGATAAATCCTGTCATTGGCGCCCCCGCTACGCCGAGGATCGCCGGACTTGAAGATCCGACAGTACTCAAAGAACAACGAGAGCTTGAAAGGATTGAAGCGCTGGGTTCAAGCATTCGAGAAGCCGAACAGTATTTCCGCAAAGGCCAGCGGGAATATCTCAATAAGAATTACCATCGGGCTATTGAGAATTTTCAGGCCTGCCTGTCGTTGTTCCGTGCGCATGAACTTGCAGGCGAGTACCTCCGTCTGGCTGTCCTCGGAGCGGAAAACGAGGCAAAGAAAAACTGGGAGATCGGCAAAAAATATTTCGAATCACTGCAATACAGTCGGGCCATTTTCCATTTTGATGAGGTGGTTTCCCTGCTAAGCCACCGTCCATCTGACCCTTTGGTCAAAAGTGCTGAAGAGTATAAAAATTTAGCCAGAAGAAAAATGCGGGCGGCGGAATTGTACCCATGAAACTGACGCTAAAAGTTTTTGAAGGTGAAAAACAACTTTTCACACGTGTGCTCAGTGGAGGGTTGTACAAACTAGGCCGTTCAGAATCCTGTGACATAGTATTAAATGCCGAAAATGTCAGCAGGCAACATCTCGAAATAAAGGTATCTGAAAATTCAGCTTACCTGTCTAACCTTTCCCGCACGAAAAAGACAATGGTGAACGGGAAGCCTTGTGAAGCTTGTGAACTGGCTAATGGTGACCAACTCGTCATTGGGGCCGTTCGCATATTGATCTTTCACGGGGAAAGAGAGGCGTCTGCGCCAGCCCCAGTGTTCGACGTCGAACCCAACGGAGAGGAGTTTCGACCACTGGCGAGCGACCGGGCTGCCGATGATGCAAAGGAGCCAGGGGGCGAGGCTGCCCCAAAATCAAACGGAGAACCGCAGTCTCCAGTAGAAAAAGAGCTGGGGAAAGAGCTGGAGAAAGAGATTGAGCCGCAACCCCATGCGGCCGAAATTCCTTTTGCTCCGATGGTTGAGCCCGGGGGTCCTTCTGTTCAGGGCTCCGTCGCCCTCAATCTCACTCAGACGCAAGTAGAGCTTAAACCACTCATTGCAAAACTAATTTTTACTGAAGGACCGCGCAAAGGCGATGAGATTAAATTGGAAGCTTACGAGGTGACGTTAGGGCGAAGTAAGAAGGCTGATGTCTATCTTGACGATGAAAAATTATCAAGAGTTCATGCAAAAATTACTCGTATGGGCATGGGGTATCGCCTGATTGATCTCAATAGTCGCAATGGTACCTATGTCAATGGGCTACGTATTCTGGAACACCCCTTGAGCAGCTTTGATGTCATCGAAATTGGTCGATGCAAAATCAAGTTTCTTATTCACGATATTGTAATCGACGATGGTTTGCGTGCCGGCGGAAAGGGCGTCGGACTGATCGATAACACCCAATCACTCCAGCTTGATCCTGCTGATCAGGCTCGAGTTCTGGAGCTCGTCCGTGAACCTAAACCAGTAAAACCGTCGGAGGCGTATTCGCCCACTCTATCCACAAAATCAACACCAGGCCTTTCTGTATTGGGAAAAATCCTTATTGCAGTGCTGGTTATTGGGATGGCATTGTATTTCATCCTTCCGAGCGGAGAAAAAAAGAAACCTAAAGTTATTCTTGGTGACAAAGATGCAAAAACGGTAACTACGGTCAAGGACAAACCTGGCGAAGTTCCGATTCCAGTATTGTTTCCTAAAGAATATTATGAACTGTCTCAAGAGAGTCAAAGACAAATAGAGGGGCTTTATACCCAGGCATTGGAGGCAGCCTCCCGGGGTCGATATGAGGAGGCAGTCCTCGATCTGAAAAAGATTCATGAACACGTTCCTTTTTACAAAGGGTCTAAGGAATTATTTGAAGAATATTCGAAGAAGTTAAAAGAGCAGCAGTTCCTTCAAGCGCAAGAAAAAGCGAAGGGCGATCAAAAACAAGACTTGGTTACGTACCTCGATGAAGGGAAAGACTATCTTAAGGAGGGTGACTTCGAACGTGCAGCGGAATCATTCATGTTCGCGCTTAATATGGATCCCACTAACGAAGTGGCAAAGAAAGGACTGCGAGCAGCCGAGTACAAAGTTAAAGATATTAATGATCTTCCTCCTGAAAAAGATCCAGAGGAAGAAAAAAAACAGGCCATTCGAGAGCTCTTCCGCCAAGCGGTTACCGCCTATGATAACAAGAATTATCAAGAGGCCATTAATAAGGCGGAGAAGATACGCC
This sequence comes from Deltaproteobacteria bacterium, assembly GCA_016207775.1. Lineage (GTDB taxonomy): Bacteria > Bdellovibrionota > FAC87 > UBA2466 > UBA2466 > JACQOU01. The sequence goes on along the minus strand of JACQOU010000296.1, from coordinate 6,541 downwards.
AAGTTGAGTTGAAAGGGGATACCAGCTACTTGAATATGGCCAAACAAATCATCGACCAGGCAAAAATTCGACAAAAAGAAGATTTCGAGCCGTATCTCATTGCTGCGAGAGAGAAATACGCTGAATCTGATTTTAATGCGAGCCGAGATCTATGTGAAGAAATGGTTAAGAAAGACCCTTCCTACGAAGAGGCCAACGAATGTCTCATCAAGGCAAAACGTCAGCTCAATCGACTCGCCAAGGAAGCTTACACCCGGGGATACATTCTGGAGAGCATGAATAAGATCGAAGAAGCCGTTCAATATTGGAATCGTGCCAAGAACTATGTTCGCCCCGGCGATGAATACTACAACAAGGTGATGAAAAAACTCGACACATATCAGTGAAATTGCAAGGCCGGGGCGGATCTTCTTTCTGAAGATCCGCTTTTTTTTTCTTCCTGACAAGAAGCTTCTATTGTTTGACTAGCGGCAAAGCCGGATTTCTTGAATAAGCCCATAGAGACGCATCGTCATTCGCCGCGTTTAAGAATCCAGCTTGGCGGAGCCAATAGACCATAAAGCCGGAGCGCACTCCAACCGTGCAGTAGACAAGTATTTTTGCGTCTTTTGAAATACTGTTCCTTGCCATGACCTGTTGAATCCTTTCAACGGTAACTTCATGGCTTTGGCTGTCGAAAAATGAATCCCACTGTATGTTGATGGATTCCGCTATGTGCCCACCACGCTTAAGCATATATTTGGGGGCTCCCAGCCACTCATCATGTCCGCGTGCATCGATGAGGATGAATTCTTTTAACCGTCCGCTTTTGTGCAGATCAATCAGCGAAGCACGCAGGGCACTTTTAATTTGAGGCAACCATTTGGGTGCTTGGCCCGGTGAAAACTGAATGTTCTTTTTCATCTTATCAAATTGTTCCTCGCCGACCACTTTCACGTTCTCGACTCCCAGATACTGTAGCATCCAACCGATCCTACCCTCTTCACCCCAACAACGTTTCCCGCCCCCCACCACCCAGATCTCTTTTGAAGGATGAACACCCTTGCGTGCGAGCTTGTCAGCCAGTAATTGTGCGTCGTCCAGGAGTCGCCCTCGATCGACACCCATGCCAGTAAACTGAGGCCATTGAACTCGATGGCTATTTTTTAGTTTAAATATTCGACCACAACGAGCGTCCAGGAGGACACGCAAGATGGCATCAGAATTCTGGTTCGCGGTAAGTGAAAATGAAAAAAAAACGGATAAAAGCAAAAACGCTCTTGTCATTATCACGTCCGAGTCAGTTTTTTGATAAGTGCCTGGTGCTGCGGAAAAAGTCTCAGTAGTTTGTCTCGCTTTGCGAGCTCAAAGTCTGAAAACTCGAAACCGGGTGCTACGGTGCAACCAACAAGAGCCCACTCGCCCTCCTCGATGAGCATACAGCCCTGCCAGCTCGAGGCCGTAACGAGTAGCTGCGGTACTTGATCGGCTAATAAATCAGGCCCCAACACGGTATCCGTGAGCTCGCCATCCGGGCTAATTTGAATATGTCGAATCGGATCGCCTGCATAATAGTGCCAAATCTCATCCTGGCTAATTCTGTGAAACGCTGAAAACTGCCCTTCAGTGAGCAGGTAATAAATTGCGCTGCAAAGACTCCTGTTTTTTTTCTGATCGCCTGGTTTTTCTGTCGTGTTTAACTTTTCTGAGCAGCGATAGGTTTCACGGCAGTAACCGCCCTCGCGGTGTGGCTCCAGCCGAAGCTTCTGAATGATTAATTTTGCATTGAGCTCATTCATTGTAGCCTCACGCTGGTCATTTTGGAGATTCCTGATTTCTCCATTGTTACACCATATAGCGCGTCTGCCACTTCCATTGTCTTCTTGTTATGCGTGATCACAATGAATTGGCTTCTCTCGGACATTTTACGGATGACTGTGTTGAAGCGTGACACATTTGCATCATCCAATGGGGCATCCACTTCATCGAGCAGGCAGAATGGGCTGGGCTTTCGCGCAAAGATGGCAAGCACTAAACTCACCGCCGTCAAAGCTTTCTCACCGCCCGAGAGCAGTCCAATGCTTTGCAGCCGTTTGCCAGGAGGCTGGACCATGATATCTACGCCGGTATCCAGAGCGTTGCTCGAATTGGTTAAAGACAGTTCTGCTTTGCCACCGCTGAATAAAATGGGAAAGATTTCCTTGAATTTCTCGTTCACCGAATCGAACGTTTCACTGAATCGCTCTTTAGTAACTTCATCGATTTTTAAAATGGCTTCTTCCAGGATGCGAATGGAATTGTCTAGGTCGCTCTTTTGCTCCATCAGAAAATCATAACGTTTTTGTACTTCGTCGAATTCATGTATGGCTGTCAGATTGACTTCGCCGTATTTGTCGACTTTCTGTCGCACATTTTGGACGTGCTCTTTGAGTAGCGCTTCTTTTTCTTCCCTTAACAGAAGTTCCCAGGTCACGTTTAACTGTGAGGCAAGCAACGGCAACTGTTCTAAATTGACGTTAGCATTTTCTCCAAGGGGTTGGGCTTCCCGCTGATAACGTTCCAATGAAATGGAACGTACATGTTCAAGTTCAGAGCGTTGTTGGGTGAGTTGAACTTCAAGTTTCTGACACTCGGCCAAGATGCGCTCCCTGGCCTGCTGTGCCTCTTCCTGGCTGGTTCGATACTGCATGAGTAGTTCGCCGGTTTGCTCGCAAGCGCCCTTCAGTTCAGACACTCTGACCAGAGCATCATTTCGTTTCTGGATGGTGTCTTGTTTTTCTGTGCGAAGCTTTTCTTCGTTCAACTGGATGCTTTCAAAGAGCTGCTTTTCATCGGCAATCTGCTGAATAATTCTATCTTGCCTATGGGACAGGCTTGCGGATTCCTGGAGCAACCTGGCGATGACTTCCGTTAGAGACTTGATTCTTTCAGCAATTGCTGAACGTTCCACCTTGTAATCGTTGATTCGAGAGCCAACCTGATTAAAACTCTCGCCGGCTTTGTCCAGCTCAATTTCTGCTTCCTTTTTCTCCTGCTCCGTCGCCAGCCTTTTATCTTCCAGTGTCATCCACTCGGCTGTGCTTTGTTCCACTCGACGCAAATTTTCATCAACAGATGCTACACATAAATCGAGCTCTTCGTTCAGGGACTTAGCATCCAGTTCCGTGCGTGCAACTTGCATCATTAATTTTTCTTTTTCTTTTCGAAGCTCAACGTTTTCAATATGCAACGAGGAAAGTCGGTCCTTGAGTTCTGAATGCAGTTTTTCCTGACTTTCCAGCTGATGCAAAAGATTTTCTCGCTCCGCCGTTACCGTATCCAGTTCGACCTGCTTTGCTCCACAAGCCGTGACAAGTTGCTCAATTTCACGTCGCCTTGCAAAGACTCCCATCTTGGTGGGCAGGGTTCCTGAAACGATTGAACGGTCCTTGGAAGCGGTTATTCCGGTTTCAGTGCACAGAAAGCTGAATTGGGGAAATCGTGTACGAAGATCAAAAAGGGTTTCTGAATTGTTACACAAGAAAAGATTGCCAAAAAAGCGCTCAGCCACTTGCTCGAAACCTTGGCGTATCTCCATTTTACTTAAAATCGGGCAGACGCTTTCATCAGCGAGCTCCCGCTTTTCAGTCAAGAGAGGTTCCAGATCCAAAGGTTCCAAGTCCGAAGGTTCCAGGTCCGATAGGGCAAGGATGCTGACCCGTTCCAAGTTCTTCGAAACTATAAGCCGAGCCAGGTCTTTTGCTTCGTCAGCGTCTCGTACCAAGAGCGTATTAAGCGCGGATCCTAAATATTTCTCGATCAGATCCTCAAGACCTGCTTCCGGCTGAATAATGTCAGCCAAAGGGGTAGCGGCGAGGGAATGTTCGCTGAGTTTGAGAAGAATCTCTTTGGCGGTGGGCGAATACCCCTCCAAATTGCGCTCGAGTTCTCTTAAAGATTCGAGCCTGGAATTCTGAAGGTGGAACTCACCCCTTACCTGAAATAGTTTTTCTTCGGTTTCCGATAATTTACTAGAGGTCTCCCGACATTCCGAAAAAAGCTCAGCGACTTCAATCTCAGCTTTATGGGAACGGCTTACACAGTCCTCCACTTGCCGTTCAACCTCTGCCAGCTGCTGTCGAAGCAATTGTAAGGAGGAAACGTTGTGCTCTATCTTGCCCTTAAGCGATTGGCTTGATTGATCGAGTTCCTCGTTTTGTTCCAGCGCGTACTCTTTTTGACCCAACAATTGTGTCTGACGCTGGGAAACTTGCTGCAGTTGTTCGAGAAGGTTTTCTCTTGTCTGGTTCAACCTGGTTCGTAGTTCGTCCACCTCCTTGAGCTTAAGCTCGTCATCCATAATCTGGGAGTCGAGGAGCAAAAGCTTTTGTTCGAAAACGGTTCGGTCTTGCTCGGTACCTTCCTGTTCCTGTTGCAGACGTGAGAAGCTTTCCTCAAGCCTTCCTTTTTCCTCCAAAAGGTTTGCCGAAGATTGTAATAAATGTTTTTTCTGCTCTTCGATAATAGCCCCTTGACTCTCTAACCGTTGGACCAGGAGCGAAAACTCGTGCTCCTGTTCTGAAGCTTGCTGATATTGTTTTTCTTGTTGCACGCGCAGGAGTTCGACCTCTGTCAGCTGTGCCTGGAGCCTGGAGAAAGATGCGTCAGCTTCTGACCGTTTTACCAAAAGCTCGTTTTGGAGTGATTCGGAAGTGGAGATGGCCTGGGACAACTCAAAAGTGGTTCTGCCAAGAAGAAACGAGTCGGCCACTTCAAGCTCGGTCTTGAATTCTTTGTATTTTCGGGCCCGGGTTGCCTGGACCTTCAAGCTTCGGATCTGTCTTTCTAGCTCCGAAATGATGTCTTCGAGGCGGGCCAGATTTCCTCTCGTCAACTCCAGCTTCTTTTCAGCTTCCTTTCTCTTGCTCTTGTACTTCGTAATGCCAGCCACTTCTTCAAAAATGAGCCTTCGCTCATCAGGCTTAACATTGATCATTCGATCGATTGAGCCCTGCTCAATAATGGAATAGGCTCGCCGGCCCACGCCCGTATCCATAAAAAGCTCATGGATATCTTTCAATCTGCAGGCCGTCTTATTGATTAGAAATTCGCCGTTTCCGTCCCTGTAAATCCGACGGGTGATCGATACCTCTCCGCCTTTTTCGACGCCAGCAAGCTGCGGAGGGAGCACGACACCTTCCCCATCCAGAATCAGGCTAACTTCCGCCATGGAAGTGGGAGATCGTGTGTCGGAACCATTGAAAATCACATCGATCATCGAGTCGCCACGCAAATGCTTCGCACTTTGCTCCCCCATGACCCATAAGATGGCATCCACGATGTTACTCTTGCCACACCCGTTGGGGCCGACTACTCCCACAATACCGCGGTCGAAGGTAATAATGGTGCGGTCAAGAAAAGACTTAAAACCCTGTAATTCCAAACGTTTTAATCGCATTTTGAATTAAATCTTAACAGATAACGGGTCTAAATAAAAACCCTTACTGTAGGTTAAGGTAGGTGAAGGTACAGGTGAAGGTACGGCCTACCTTTGTGTACACAAAGGTAGGCCGTACCTTTTTCGTAACGATGAAAGGATTTCAAAAACTACGTGAGCGACCATCCAGCTCAGAAGAAGCCCGACGCAGTTTGCGGTTGCATCCATCCAGTGTGTCCAGCGGTTGGGAATGAAGCCTTGAAGGTATTCGCAAGCCCCCCCATGAAGCATACCCACTATGAGCCACCCTAGAATTCTGACAGGCGTTTTCTTTGAAATGGCATTGATGAGTAGTAGGCCCAATACCCCATAGCCCCCTGCGTGCAAAAGAAAAGAACCTTTCCAAGATTCAGGATTCAGATAGGGGCGAATCCGATGCTCTCCGCCAAAGTGTATCCACGGATTGCAGGATAAAAGCCCGTATGTCAAAAAAATCCAATAAGAAACAACAATTATCCATTTGATTTTTGGCCACATAATTTTCTGGAAGGAAAATAGGTTAGTATTAATATACGTTGTTATTAACATAATAATGATATCAGCAAATAGGTCGTTCAGAAAGAAGGTCTAGTACCTTGTCAAAGGTACTAGGAAGGAGTTGAAAATGAGTGTTGATTTGGAACAGGCAACTGAGCAGCTCAAGTTATGGACCAGCCAGCCTTCTCTGCTCAGCCATGCGAGAGCTTTGCAGATTGTTATGCAGAAAGCTGCCGTGAAATATGGTCCAGGGGAATCTGCCAAGGAACGCTGGGGCATTGCGGGCTTGCTGCACGATGCCGATTATGAGCGCTGGCCTGAGGAACATCCGAAGAAAATTGTCGAATGGTTAAAGGAAAGGGGCGAAGAGGAAATTGCGCATGCTATTGCTGCGCACAACACGCGCATAGGCCCACAACCTGAAAGTCGGTTGGACAAAGCCTTGTTGGCTTGCGACGAGTTGGCGGGGTTCGTGATAGCCTGCTCGCTCGTCCGGCCGGAGGGGATTTCAACTTTGGAATCAAAGAGTGTGCGCAAAAAATTGAAGGATAAATCTTTTGCCGCCAAAGTGGATCGTGAAGAAATTCGGCACGGTGCAGAGCTTTTGGG
>JACQOU010000303.1 GCA_016207775.1 Deltaproteobacteria bacterium | reverse complement strand
CCTTTACCGTTACGTCAATGTTAAATGGGCGGCTTGAAGGCTTGGGATAGCTACCCGTAAAAGCCCCATCAACAAGACTTAGTTCAAATGGTGTCTTGGTTGTCTTTTTTTTCTTGATGATCTCAACAACACCCTTTGCTGACTTGGTAAAGCGAGAAACATCAAGCTGATTCATATCTTTGTCATAGAGATAGAGCTTCACTCCAGCGTCCTCGGTGCGCACCAGTTCCGCTTTGTATACAAGCTTTGCCTTTGTTCCGAGGCTTGCCTCTTTGGTTGCAACGACTGGGCTCACCACACCGCCATACTTACCCACATCAGTGAGCTTAGGGCCATGCCCCTCATCATGAGCACAAGCCAGTGCCCCTGAGAGAACGCTTAGTAGAATGAATAGTGCCTTCATCGAACATCTCCTTTTCTGGGTTGTTTTGAGTCGCAATTAAACGTTCCGCTGCTTTTTTTCCAAATCGATAAAAAACGGCTGGCGTTACAATGACATCAAGAAGCGTGGAAGAGATAAGGCCTCCCACGATAACTACAGCAACAGGGTAGAGCAGTTCTTTGCCCGGCTGTCCCTTTGAGGCCAAGAGCGGAACAAGCGCCAATGCCGCCGAAAATGCAGTCATGAATACCGGGACCAATCGCTCCAAAGAGCCCCGTATCACCATTTCTTTGGTGAAAGATTCCCCCTCTTCTTTCATCAGATGGATATAGTGGCTTATCATCATAATGCCATTACGCGTAGCGATGCCGGTGAGCGTGATAAACGCGATAAGGGTTGCGACTGAAAGCACGCGTTCAGTCAAATAGATGGCGACTATGCTTCCGATGAGAGCGAGCGGTACATTCAACATGATCTGAAGAGACAACATCACTGATTTAAAGTGAATATACAGGACCACAAAAATACCAAGAAGCGAAATGGCTCCTAAGAACGAGAGCAGTCTTGATGCTTGCTGCTGACTCTCAAATTGGCCGCCATAAACTATGAAATAGCCGGTGGGTAAATTTATTTTTTGTGCAATCTTCTTTCGGATCTCATCGATCAAGCCTCCAAGATCCCTTCCGTGGGAGTTCGCGGAAACAACAATGCGTCGCTGGACATCCTCCCGGTTCACCATATTGGGTCCCGTGCCTTGATAGACCTCCGCAATGTCACTTATCTTCACCGGCTGACCAGTAGGAAGAAACTTAACGAGAGTGTTCTTTATTTGCTCCGGATCGGATCGCGATCGATCGTCATAGCGCATGAAGACATCAAAGATTTTTTGCTTCTCAAGAAATTGAGCAACGGTAGTGCCGTTGAGTGCCATTTCGATTTCTTCTGCGAACGTACCGCTTCGAATGCCAACTTTGGCAGCCTCGCTGCGATCGATGCTCATTTTTAGTTGCGGGATTAAAACAATCTGTTCAAGCGCCAAATCCACAACTCCTGGTATATCTTTCATTGCCGACTGGATTTCGCCTCCAACACGCCTTAGCTCTCCAAGCTCCGATCCAAATATTTTGATGGCTATCTGTGCGCGTACCCCAGATAGAAGATGGTCGAGTCGATGACTGATAGGTTGGCCGATGTTCACATAAACATCGCCGACCTTTTCAATCTTCTCCCGTAGCTCTTGCAACACAACAGGCCGTGATCTGCCTTTCTCTTTGAAATCAACATCGATCTCATGCCAATGAACGCCCTCGGCATGTTCGTCCATTTCGGCACGTCCAGTTCGCCGGATCGTGGATTTAACTTCAGGGATCGAGAGCATCACCTCCTCAATCTTAGTGCCAAGTTTATCGGACGAGGCCAGAGAAATTCCAGGGAAAGTGGCCACTCCAATGGTAGCAGTACCCTCATTAAATTCCGGCAAAAAGTTCCGTCCCATGAAAGGGAGAAGACAAAGGCTCGCCACCAACATCAATCCGCCCGCTCCCAAAATAATATAAGGATGGTTAATGGTTCGAAGGAGGATTCTTCGATCGAGATTTTTAAGGTAACTGACAACCAATCCATCTTTATTAACAACCATCACTTTCATTTTGGGAAGAAGATACGAGCAAAGTACCGGTGTCACTGTCACGGATACAACAAGAGACGCTGTTAGAGAAATGATATAAGCAACACCAAGCGGTGCAAAGAGTCGCCCTTCAATACCCCCAAGCGCAAAGAGTGGGATAAATACGAGGACAACAATAATCGTGGAGAATATGATGGAGTTTCGTACTTCCGACGAAGCCTCGTACACAACAACAAGCGGGTTTTTCTGGTTTTTCGAATGACGGTTCTCTCTGAGGCGTCGAAAGACATTTTCCACTCCGACAATGGCATCATCCACAAGCTCGCCAATGGCGATGGCAAGCCCTCCCAAAGTCATGGTGTTCACACTAAGGTTCATGAACTTGAAAACGATGGCAGTCACAAGTAGCGAGAGCGGAATCGTGAGAAGCGTGATCGCAGTTGTGCGAACATTCATTAGAAAGAGAAACAGGATAAGGGCCACCATGATAGAGCCGTCCCTGATCGCTTCTTTCACGTTGCCCACCGATGTCTCAATAAATCTGGATTGCTTGAAAAGATCGCTTTCGATTTTCAACCCCTTCGGAAGCGTCTTTTGCAGCTCCGTCAGTACCGCTTCGATCCGTTTCGTAAGTTCGATCGTGGAAGCACTGGGCTGCTTCTGGATAGTCAGAACTACCGAGTGTTTACCATTAATGCTGGCTTCACCTCTCTTGATTTTGGCGCCAATCTTAACTTCCGCGATGTCTTTGACGAGAACCGGTATCCCCATGTGCATGGCAACCAGTGAGTTCTCGATCTCTTCCATCGATTCAACGCGACCCAGGGGACGGATCAGGAATTCCTTGTTATCAATGTCAATAAATCCACCCGTTGTGTTCTCGCTGATCTCGGAAAGGGCGTGTTTCAGTTCATCCAAAGAGATTCGTTTTCGCTGCATCTTCTGGCTGGAGACCAGGATTTGATACTGCTTAACCTGCCCTCCCATGACAACCACCTGGCTAATTCCCGGTATGGTCATTAGGCGGGGGCGAACCGTCCAATCAGCAATCGTTCTCAAATCCATCGGGGTAATTGCCGGATCGTCGCTCATGAGCCCCACAAACTGGATCTCACCCATGATAGAGGTAATTGGGCCCATGGTTGGAGTCATTTCCTCAGGAAGGCGCTCCTTTACGAGCTGCAACCTTTCTGCTACCAGCTGTCTATTTCGGAAAACTTCAGTGCCCCATTCGAACTCAACATACACGATGGAAATACCTACGCCGCTGGAGGAACGCACGCGGGTCACTCCGGGCGTTCCATTGAGAGCGGTTTCAATGGGCAAGGTAACAAGGGTTTCGACTTCTTCTGGGGCGAGACCATGGGCTTCGGTAAGTACGCTAACAGTAGGGCGGTTCAAATCGGGAAAAACATCAATAGGGAGTCGAGTTGAAACCCATCCTCCGTAGACAATGGCAAGCCCAGCTAGAAATAGAATCGTTGGGCGATGTTTGAGAGAGAATCTGATGATACTATTGAGCATGTAATCCCAAAGCTATTGCTTGCCGTTGTCAGTTACTATTTCAGTCACGACGGAACTGCCCAACAATCGCTCAAGCTCGATTTTCCCAGTAAGAAAATCGTATTTATATCCTTCACGGCGCAGATACGTCTCATAGAGAAGTTCTGCGGCCACTTTCACATCCGCCGAGTTCTTGACACCTCTTTTGTACTCACTCACAACAGACTTGTAATATTTGAGCGCACGCTCCGAGTTTTCTTCCTCCAGGTCAACACGGCTCTGGACTGTCTTTACCTTCCGAAAAGCAATTTCCATTTGTGTCATTGCCGTGACAATCATGTTTTTGAGCTTGGCCTCGCTTTTTAGCTTTTTTGCCGCAAGCTCTCTTTTTTCCCAGAAAGTATCAAAGCCGGAAAAAAGATCTAATTTAGCCAAAGCCGTGCCGCTGATTGTAACTCCCCCATCTGGGGCACGCTGATCTAGCGGCAAGTACCCCACGCGAGCCTCAAGGTCAAGCTTGGGAAGCCATCTGCTTTGCGAGAGTTTTTCTTCCGTGGTTGCTATGGCAACATCGCGGGCCGCAAGCTGCACGGGCTCACTCTCGTCCTTGATGCGCTTAACATAGTCCATTAACACGCCCTCCAGGTGTTGATGTTGTAGCGCTCCACGGGGCTCAATTTTAGACCCAATCTCTTCACCGAAAAGCTTTCTTAGATTTGCCCTTGCCTCCTCAAGCTCCTGCGCAAGCAGCAACATGTCTGACCGTAGAAGGGAGTCGCGCAGATCAAATTCCATGACGTCAGCATCACTTGCCAGCCCTGAGGCACGTCGCTGGGCCGCCATTTTCTTGTGGGTGTTGTTAAGCTCAATGGCTTCTTTTTTGAGCTGCATTGCCCCTTTCTTAAAAAGGTAAAAATGAAAAACCTGCTCCACCTCGAGACCTACTCTAAACTCCACTCGTTTGAGCTGGATTTCGGCCTTCTCGGCTTCGATTTCAGAAATTCTTGTCCGGTAACTATCTTCAAACCCGTTAAAGAGATTATAGTTTCCGTACAGAAATCCCACGCCCGCTGTCTCACTGGTCTTAGAGAGCTTGGAGTCTGCCCCCGCGCCAATGCCAATCTTTGGAAAGAAAGGCGAGTGACTGCGCTTGTGGGAAGCTTTTGCTTGTTCGTGCTGTTTGCGAAGAGCAAGAACCTCGAAATTATGATCAATGGCATATTTCTTTGCTTCATCAAGACCGATATTTGTCAGCTCTTGCTCTTCTGCAAAACAAACGACAGAAATAAGTAATAACAAGATTCGCATTAGCGTCTTTCCACCTGTACCTTTGCAATTTTCATTTCACCACGATGTTTGGAAGTCTGACAATGATCCATCCGCCATAAACAAGAAGAAATGCGGCAGATGCGATAACGAACAGACGATTTCTTATGGAAAATTGGATGATCCGATCAAACACAACCCCCCCCCCGCTACAACATCAAATTCACTCCCATATCGATCGACCATCCACTTACGGATTGAGAAGTCCCAAAAGAGTTATTGGTTGAAACGCCAAGACTGATTCCGCGAAACCAGCTGGACGTGTCAAAAATCACAAGCCCCCCACCCAACCGATAAAGGGGAACCCAAAAGCCTTGTTCAATTCCGTCGAGAGTACCCGACTGATAAAGCCACTGTGCGCCGGCCGTTGCAACAAGGTAGGGCTTGACCGCACTAAAGCGCTGATAGGCTGCTTTGATACCCACCAGAACGGGTAGCCAGTGAAGTTTTAGAGCGCCTTTACTCAAGCTGTGTCCGGATGCTGTTTTTGAAAACGCATCAAAGATCCCTTCCTTGTAGGCGTAACTAACGTCACCCAGCAAAGACAGCTCAAAGTGAGTCTTTGAGAGAACAGGAACAGATACGGAAAAACGCAGCATTGGGATCGACCCAATACTATTGGAATAAGGCACTTCAAAATAATCATTGGTCAAAACCAGACTGGTAACGTTAACAAATGAGAAGCTAGGTGACAGAACGACAGAAGAGGAGGCGCTTGGATCGACGCCAGCCTCGGACAGGCTTTCCACAAAAATTTGATTGGCTGTATTCTTGTCGATCTGGAACTCGGAACTATCAGATCCCATTGCAACAATACAGAGACTTACAATGCATCCAAAAATGATTCTCTTCATTCCTTTGTCACCTCTACTTGCGCCACTTCGCCGAGGGAATCAGCATGAAGGGTGCCATTTATTTTTTTCTGATCGGTTCCCGCTATGAGAGTGAAATTGTAAGCACCCGTTGTTTTTGCGACAAGCTTTCTTGTAAAGAAGTTATATTGAATATTGGACAATGCCATTTCTACATATTCGATGGAGCCAAATTCGCCCACATAAAATCGAACATTGCCTGATACTTTGAGCCCGTTAGGTTGCGACAGATCCTGGCTTGTCACAAAGCTTATCAGGATGCGCTCCGGAAGATTCGACTGCGGGTTGGTGTTTTTAATAGTGCCTCTATAGGTGCCTTTTAGTGCCTCAGCGAGGTCTCTGCCGATGACCGGAGAAGCGACAAAATTCTTTTCAAAATGCATTGCACCCATTTTTCCTACATAATCTGAAAACCATTCTCCAGAGAGTTTCTCATTTGCCCAAGTACCCGTAAATGAAACATCGGAAGCGTCTCCTTTAATAATGATTTGACCGGTTACCGGATTAAAAGAAACGGGATCAAAACGGTAAGTAAGATACTCTACTGAATCCCATGCGCCAAAGATAATTTTGAGGGTAGCAGATACCTTAAGAGTCGCCGGAGGTTGTATGCTCGTCGATACAACAAGATGGGCATACTGATAGAGCCCCTTTGAATCGTCTAGAAGCACGCCACCGTACTCTCCGCGCAATTGTTCGGCAAGCCCCTCTTCACCTTGTTGCAGGTTCTTTCGCTCTAATCGAACAGTGCCCGAGTCGGCGAAAGCTGGTCCTGACCATGTGCCTTCCAAGATCGGGTTTGCAAAGGTTAATGCCATCATGATTTCCTTATAGACAGGGTCCGACGCAACAATGTCCAACCTTGAACGTTTTGGGTCAAAATCTGCTTTCGCTATGGCAAATGGGTTATTATTCCACCGCAAGAAACCTGCTAAAACAGGAGTCATAACAGGATCCACCTCACCATCAACGGCTGTCGGTATGTCTTTTATATCAAGCTTCAGTGACATCTTTTGTTTAACCCCGGTTGCCAGAGTTAAAAGGCCTTGATATTCGCCCTCTACGACTTGCAGTTCCTTGCGCTTAGTTTCAGCAGAAGTGCGAAGCTGCTCGCGTCGGACATCTCTGTCACTCATATTGCTTTTTGAGCAAGTTACAAGGATAAGACCCATCAGTGAGACGAGGACTTTCCAACTCTGCATTCTTGGCCCCCCTGCCAGTTTGAGGAGATCCTTCGTCGCAAGCTCCTCAGGATAGATTTTGCCTAAGGCAAAATCTAGTTCGGATACCGCTTCAAATCAGCTGTTGCCACTTCACCGAGACCGTCGGCAAAAACAACGCCTTTAAAAGCTCCCTCATGGCTCATGTTGCCTTTAAAGGTTAGGCCATAATCAGCGGTTTTGGCTGTCAAATATCGGTTGAAAAAATTAAACTGAACGTCTGTGAGTTTTGTCTCGACATATTCCAGAGAGCCAAAATCACCCAAATAAAGACGAACGTTTCCTGAAATCTTGATAACCGACTCAGATCCTGAGGTGTCCGAAGTACTGACAAGCGACATCGTCATACGCTCAGGAAGATTTGACTCTGGATTTGTGTTGACCAAAGAACCCCGGTAATGGCCTGTCAGGGTTTTAATCAATATGCCATCCTGGGGGATTTCTGGATCTTTGGCCTTGGTGGCCACGAACTTACCCACTCGTCCGACAACCGTAGAAAACCATTCGCCGTCCAGTGTTCCAGATTTTAAAAACCCAACCATCGCTATGTTATTCTTTTCGTTCTTGATGCTAATTTGTCGGGTCAGCAGGTTCATCGGACAATCATCAAATTCATAAGTCAAAAATTCGTTTGAATTCGAATCCCCAAAAAAGATCTTTACATTAGCAGAGATCTTAAGCTGCCCTAAGCCCGGGTTGATGGTGCGTAGTGTTATATTGGCGTGCTGGTAATATTTTGTGCCCTCATGTAGCAAAATCGTTTTGTAAAGTCCCTGCACTGATTCATCGGCCCAGAGGCGGCAAGCTGTTGTAAGAATCAAAATTAAAAAGAGTCTCTTATGCATTAGTGGCCTCCTGTTTGCATCATTGCTTCCAGGTTAGGAGTGAAATTTGTTCTTTTCACGTTAAGAATAGATTAAGAGTTAACAATTGTGCGGCCCCTAACTTGGGGCGCCGCCGCTCTGGGGCTCCCGTTGTTGGCACCTTGGTTAGCTCGTGGTTGTGTCCAGATATTGTGTCGCGTCAATGGGGCAATTAAGTACATAAAGTCATGGAGAAGCGCCCAAAAATTCTTGTTACTGAAGATGAAAAGGATCTTGCGGAACCATTGTGCCGAGGTCTCATCGAAGAGGGCTTTGATACTGAGGTGGCACCGACAGGTGAGATTGCCTTTCGCCGTCTTTCAAGCAGTTGGGATCTCGTCATTCTTGATCTTGCGCTTCCTGATATTCCTGGAGAATCGCTCCTTGCCCACCTGAGGAGCCAACGAGACTATCCGCCTGTACTTATACTCACGGCCCGCTCCTCGGTGGACGACAAGCTTTCTCTCTTTCGTCAAGGCTGTGACGATTTTTTGACGAAACCTTTTATCTTTGAAGAACTCGTGGAGCGAGTTCGCGCACTTTTGCGCCGTTCTGTGCGTGTGAAGCAGAAGGTATGTTGTTTCGAAAACATTGTGCTCGATCCCTCAACCTACTGCCTCTCTGATGGCAACAACGAGTTCGTTCTTACGCCAAAAGAGGCTGCCATTCTTCAACTTCTTCTCGGCTCCCCCGGCCGTGTCATCAGTCGAAAAGAACTGCTTCATGTTGTATGGGGCCTCAAAGAAGAGCCGGAAACTAATTTCATCGCAGTTCATCTTTTTAATCTTAGGAAAAAGCTTGCGCAAATTAATCGCGATGGATGGCTCCAAACAGTAAGAAATTCCGGTCTTACATTCGCTAAACCCGAGGGCTAATGGACTTAAGAATACGCTTTACTATCTTTTTTTCACTGCTGCTTCTTGTGCTGCTCTCATTTTTTTCTTTTTTTATTTATGATCAGGCCAAGAAGAAATCCTTTTCGTTTGCCGAAGAGTCGCTTGAAGCATTCTTAAACCATGAACGCAGTCATAGTTTCACTTCCCATCACGATAAGCCTGGTGGTGATGATTCACCACATTTTAAGAACATTTATTTCAGAATTTGGAATCAGGAGACGATTGTTTATGACTCCTTTCCTGCGGGTTATGGTCAAGAGTTTCCGTTTGCTGGAGAAAAAGCAAGGAATAAACTTTTCCGGCAATTAAGCCACTCCCGTGACGGACAAACGTATAATCTTCAGGCCTATTACGACCTTGCATCTGTGCTTGAATATCTTTCACTGCTCAAGACATCATTACTTGTTGCATGTGGAATTGCCGCTCTCATTATTTTTCCGCTTGGATTGCTGTCAACAAAGTTTCTGCTCATGCCATTCCACAAGCTTGCCGTCAAAACTGAAGAGCTTTCTGCGGAGAAACTCTCATTTCGATTTCCCCAGCCACGTCAAAAGGATGAATTTGGGCGACTGGTTGAAAGCTTCAATCAATTACTCAATCGTCTTGAACAGTCCTTTGAGCAAGTGCAGCGATTTGCCGCGAATGCATCTCATGAGCTGAGAACGCCGCTGGCTGTCATCATTAGTCAGGGTGAAATGGCTTTGCGAAGAGAACGGGAAATAAGTGAATATCAAAATTCCCTTTCAAAAATTCTCTTCTCCGCCAAGACGCTTAGAAATATTGTTAACCGGCTCCTTTTTTTGGCGGAGCTGGAACATACTGAGCATGGAAAGTATGCGGTTGATATTCCTGTTGAGAAGACTATTCAGGATATTTTCTTTTCACTGGGGGAAATCCACTCCGAAAAAATATTTAACTTGGAAATTACCCCTTCCTCTCTTTGTTTCAGAGGGAGTCTTGATATATTTCATAGTATTGTGACAAATCTTCTGGAAAATGCTCTCAAGCACTCAAGAAGCACGGTGCTCATCCGTGGGAAAAAAGAGGTAGCCTCCCTTGTGCTTTCATTCGAAGACGACGGTAGTGGTATTTCTAATGAAGAGCGCGAGCTTGTCTTTGAGCCATTTTACAAAGTGTCAACGGGTAAGGCGAGTCACAGTGGCTACGGTTTGGGCTTATCAATCGTGAAAGCTTGCACCGATGTTGTAGACGGAAAGATAACCCTCGGCTCATCAAACCTAGGTGGGCTCATGGTTGATGTTCAACTTCCAGAGATATCCTCTTAATAGCTAGTCATTCGATTTTGGCTTTTACCGGCACTCCTCGTTCGCTTGACCGAGAAAGAGAAAAAGACTGGGCGGTAAGATGTATGCTGATGTGGCGGATTACGATTGACCAGCGACCGTCCGGATCTGTAACCGTTGCATAAGCGATATTTCCATTTCTTACCGTAACTCCAACAGGTTCCTCAGGTTTGGCCGTTAAACGCCCCGCCACTGTCGCATAGCCGTTATACGCACTGGTGACAGTGATTACCACGTCGGGAAGGGAGGCAAAAAGCACTGGACATAGACAAAAAGCCAAAAGGAAAATTATCTTCTTCATTGTCGCCTCTCTAGATTCTGTACTAAGAAGAATAGGCCAATCACAAAGAAACGAAACATTCGTCTCCCAATCCAAGATTCAGTTTTGAGTATAACGCCCTATCGAATGCTTAACCAGCTTGATGAACACCTGGCCAAAGGCAAAGCGCGTTAGCGCTGTTCCAAGTTTTTCCCCAATCGAGATTGTTGCCAATCGATCCGAATACCTGATCCAGTAATCATCCGATCACTCTGTCCGGTTCACCAGATCACCTTACTCATGAGTAAAGTGCTATTATGATCATTTTAGTTATGTTCCACCCCCGTTATCTTACTAAGTTTCTCAAAGAAGACTTGGAAGAAAAAATAGTCTAGAACTATCTTTTAAAGAGTTGCTCCAAATCATTCCGGGGGGGCAACGGCAATCCAAGGATTTGGTTATAAAGCAAACCGTCAAGCATCAGTCTGACTTTCATTGCAGCCGCTTTGGAGGACTGCTCACCAAGAAGGCCATTCCATTTCTTATAGGCCTCTTTCAGCAATCCCATCAGAGACATATCTGACATAACTACCGGCAAGAGCGTCTTTGCCATTCTGGCCCACTTTGTGTTGAAACTTGCCAAAATATACGCTTCCCTGAAGTTTAACCGCCTTTGTTTCATCAGAACACTTACGGTTGAATCAAAGGTCTCGATGGCTCGGCTAACCATTCCACGCAGCAAGTCCTCCTTGGCAGGGAAATGGTACAGAATCCCACCCTTGCTGATTTTAGAGAACCCAGCGATACGATCAAAGGAGAGATTCATTATGGTTTCTTTCTCCACTATCCGTTCGGCCGCATCCAAAATAAGATCACGACGGGATTGTTTCATGCATTCACCTGTTTTAAGTCTTTAGTTTCCTTTAAAGCCGAGGTGATAAGAAATCCACCAGCAAGCACACAATATAATTTGACCGATAGTTCTAGGATCAGGTCCATATGTGTAGTGATATACCGTCCGGACGGTATACTTTGTCAAGACATTTCCGGAAGGCATTCCTTAATGGGGCTCAACGCATGCTTTGGTTGGTATGCATGCAAAGTCCGACTGAGCGACAAACTCTGTCTGACTCCTGAAAGCCCAGATGAATCCTTAATCCAGTGGCTCATCCCGACAAATTTATTGCTCTCACAGTGAAGGGGCGCAAAGCATTTGGCCTGTCGCTCCATAAAAGTCGGGTCAAAGCATGGCAAATACTCCGTTAAGCGACGGAAAGAATATTCGAAGTTTTCCGATTGTTTATTGCGTATCGT
>JACQOU010000302.1 GCA_016207775.1 Deltaproteobacteria bacterium | reverse complement strand
TTCCGGAGCTTTTTCGACCCCGAAGAAAGCCATCTGGTTGTTATGAAAATCTAACGCGCGATTTCTCGCTCGATTCGCCCTCTGGGCTTGGGTCTCCAGCAGGCCCAGTATCTCTTTCGCTCGTAGCAAGACTTTTGAAGGTAGGCCCGCAAGCTTAGCAACCTCAATTCCATAGCTTTGGTTGCAAATACCGCTTCCCAACCGATGCAAAAAAACAATCTCGTCTTTCCATTTTTCCACAAGAACATTTGCATTTTTCAGACCCGGCAAAGATTTTTCCAGAGCGGTGATTTCATGAAAGTGAGTTGCAAACAAAGTTTTTGCTCTTAAATCGTTGTGAAGAAATTCCAATAGCGACCAGGCCAGCGATAGACCATCATAGGTGCTTGTTCCCCGCCCGATCTCGTCTATCAGAATAAGGCTGCGAGCAGTGGCGCAACCGATGATTCGAGCCACTTCTGTCATTTCAACCATAAACGTGGAGCGACCACGGGTGAGATCGTCAGAACTGCCAATACGGGTATAGAGTGCATCGACCAGGGGAATGAATGCTGATTTGGCTGGTACGAAGCCACCTGCATGGGCCATAACGACAACGAGAGCCACTTGCCGCATGATTGTTGATTTGCCGGCCATGTTAGGGCCTGTGATGATAAGCGTTCGACAGTCCGCTTCGGAAAAATAAGTATCATTGGGAACAAATTGGCCAGCTTTTAATAGCGTTTCAACGACAGGATGCCTGCCTTGCTCAATTTTCAACTCATAGCCGCTGTGAAAAACGGGTCGGATATAACCATACCTTTTCGCAGCCCTAGAGAAGGCTGCAAGAACGTCCAGCTCAGCGATCACTTTAGAATTGGAGAGCAAAACAGCCGTACAATCCGCCACCCTCTTCCTCAAATCATTAAAAAGTCCTTCCTCCAGCGCTTTGAGCTTATGTTCGGCCGTAAAAATCTTTTCCTCCAGAGCCTTGAGCTCCTCAGTCACAAATCTTTCGCCCCCCGCAATGGTTTGCTTGCGAACATAATAGGAAGGAACCCGTTGGAGATGCGATTTTGTGACCTCTATGGTGTAACCAAACACTTTGCTGTATCGAACTTTAAGGCTGGGAATGCCGGTGGCCTCTTTTTCCCTGGCTTCGATGGCAGCAATTGCACTTTTTGCATTCCAGGCAAGACCCCGTAGTTCCGCAATCTGCGGATTAAAAGTTTCTCGGAATATCCCCCCATCGCGTAACGTGGCTGGTGGCTGATCTTCGAGAGCTTGTTCAAGTAAATCGGTGACATCCTTTAAGGGATCTAACCTTTGCCATCGCTGTAAGTGGGAGGTCCCCGAAAGAATTTGTTGCAACAACGGAACAAACTTCATGATTTCCCGGATGGCAACCAGGTCTCTTGGCATTGCAAGCTGCAAGGCTGTTTTTGTCGTGAGCCGTTCAAGATCGCGGATTTGGGAAAGAATCTTAGAAAGGTTTTCTGATAGCAACGGATGGGAGACAAGCTCCTCCACGGCGTCCAGCCGTTCTGTAATGGAATGAAGGCTCGTAGAAGGGTGCTCGAGCCATTCTTTCAGCTTTCTTCTTCCCATAGGGGTAAAGGTGAAATTGAGAATCGAAAATAACGTCGGCCCCTCACAACCAACAGAGCTGCTTCGCGCTATTTCAAGGGCAGAAAGGGAAGTACTATCGATAAAAAGAGTTTCAGATTCAAAAAGAGCCTTAGGCTCTTCCAAGTGGGGCAACTGATCGAGTTTCTGGGTTTCCCTCAAATATGTTCGGATAGCGGCTACTGCCGTTGCTTCCACTGTAGCTTGCTGTGGAAAATTTCTTTGTGTGATGGCCATGGTTGGAAACAATGAAATTAAATCAGAAAACCATTTTGTTGCGCGCGTAGTTGCTGTGATTAGGATCTCTTTGGGGCCTATCTGTGCAAATAAATCCAGTAACTGGCGAAAAGAATCAACAAACCCCAATCGGAATTTTCCACTGAGCAGTTCAACGGTAGCCACCCAAATCCGCTTCTGGTCGTCTTCCTCCAAGCACACAAGGACATTGGTCGCTTCCTCGGACACCAGTTCCGGATCACCCACCAGGGCTGGAGTCACCACTCTGATAACATCTCTTCGTACGAGGCCTTTAGCCGCTTTGGGGTCTTCCACCTGCTCGCAAATCGCCACTTTAATACCGCGGGCCAGTAATTTTTGAATATAGTTGGTGGCGGAATGGTGAGGCACTCCGCACATCGGAATAGGGTTTTCTGCACTTTTATCCCGGGAGGTCAGCTGAACTTCTAAGATGGGCGCTGCCGTCAGGGCATCCTCAAAGAACATCTCATAAAAATCACCCATTCGGTAAAAGACAATGGCGTCCGGGTATTTTTTCTTGATTTCCCTATACTGGGAAATCATTGGCGTTGAAGGAGCAGATTGTATTGGGTTTTCCCCCATAGGTAGTCAAAAGGGTTATCAAAGCGTAAGCCCAGTGACAAGTGTGAGCTGCCAAGGCGTATACTAAGGTGTTCAGCACAGAATACAGACCGGCCCCAACCGCGATACTCTCCAGAATACACGGACTTTCCAATACCTATGCTTGCGTATTCCGTTCATCAGAGACTTTCTCCCATCCGAAGTGAATCCCAAACCGACAGTGTCTAATTCTTAGACTTGGGAAACCCCTGAAATCTTTGCCTGTTTTTAGACACTCAGTGTATGCGCCATTTTGGCTTCATTCGTTTGCAGCAATAATGCAATAGTATTCACCCATTAAATTGGTATCACCCTTGCTAAATTAATCAGTGGGGGAAGTCCAATGAGGATTGGGGGAAGAACATTTCATCTTCTTTCTTTGGTTGCCTGCTTGCAGGCAACCCTGCTCCTTGCCCGGGCAGAAGACCAGGATGCAAAAGCCAAGGATTGGATCTCGGACATAATGGTCCGTGAAAACCGTTCCAATTTTTTTGTAAATGGAAAATATGATCCGCAAAGCAGCATGACCAACACTCGAGACAAGTCTTCCTATGGAGCACCCCCTACTTACCATAGCGATATGCAGGATGTGTGCGACGAATACGAAAAAGATGCTCTAGGAAAACCCACTGGTGCTTGCGAATTCTACCGAGCGTCTACGGTTACTGAGCACGGAAAGCACAAAAACGATTCTTCGACCTTAGAGGCGAGCAAATGGGACAGATACGATAAAGGCGTACAACCGTTCAAAAACAACACAGCGCCACCACCCAGTCAAAACGGAGAGATAGTTTTTGGCGATTGGATTATCCGAGCCAAACAACCCGGCCAGCCCATTGTAAAAACTAGAAATAGACTGAATTACGACAACATTGCCTCAATGGAATTCACACCTGAGGCAAGGAAAGCCTATGAGGATATTGGGGAACAGACAGCCGATAGTGCAATGGCCGAAACCAAGAAAATTTCCAATCAAAAGCTACCCACCGACATGGTGAGCCTTAATGATTTGAGATTTCAAGCGGGAAGACAATCTGAAGTACTGCAAGATTACCTGTCTTCGAGGATTAAGGAAATTCGTGCATTCAAAACAGGTATCCGCTTTGCCATCGGAGAAGGACCAATCTCGAACTGCCAGCAATACTACCAAAAAGCAATGGCTGACCCCGACAAGCAAGAAAGAACGGGGGCTGACCGGAACAATTTTCAGCTTTCCGATTGGGACACGCTTCCTGGTCTGAATGCACCCGAAGCACCAGCCGACGCGAGTCTAGGGAAATTGTTACCCGAGCGCCTAAAACTTTGTGAACAGATGGACAATCTTCCAGTGGACAGCATGATGAATCCCTTTCCCGATGGGAAGGACGGTATCAAAGATATCGGCGTAGACGACCCAAAGAAATGGGAATATCGGGAACAGGCCTATTTGCGGATGTACAAGGCCATGAAAAACGCCGGCTCAGTCGATAACAATGCCGATTTGCCGGCAGAAATGGTAGTCACCAAAGAACAGCTCTCACCCATTGTTACGACGTTTCAAGATGGCGGCGCTGAGATTTTGGAGCAAAGGGCTCAAATGAACTCCGAAACACTTGCAGAATGGAACGTAACGCTTCAAGAAGCAGATGAACGGATGGCCTCGGATGATATCAAGAACAGAACAGAATACGTTTACGAAAAGGGTAGCGCCCTTGCCTACAAGGAACCCATTGGGAAAAATGGACGCTCTTTAAAGGACATTAACAACCTCACTCAAAGCCAAATCGACGACGATCTCAACGAAGCCGCCAAGAAAATTCTCAAATTCAACAAACCCGGCCCACAGAATCCATCCAACCTGACCGTAAACCCAATCTAGTCTCCCGAGTCAGGAGACGAGCTCCGATATACGGTGGCTCCTATTTGGCTTTGGAATCAGATCCAGCTACTGAACAAATTATGAAATTCTTCTCTCACCCCCGCAATATCCACCTTGGAAAGAGTCCCGAGCTTCTTATGGACTAGGTCAACATCAATGGTTGTCATTTTGCAGAGGCGCACCAAACTGGGATGCATGAGCCGCGATTGTTTCCACTCTTTGAGCACGTAATCACCGGGAAGATGCAGTCCTTCAATGCGACTTGTAATCATCGCGATGGTTAATAGTCGGATACTACCATGGGTGACACTCGCAATAACGAGGGCGGGCCTTTTCTTGACTGTCTCTAGGCTAGTAAACGGAAATTTCACCAGAATAACGTCTGAAACCTTCATAGTACGTCGTAGTCAGAATCTCGTGGATCACTCCATTCCTCAAAAGTATTTTCAGAAATGCGAAGTAGGGCCTTTGTCTCAAGCCTGTGGGCAAAATAGGCTTCCAAGGCACGCCTCAAGGTATTAGTCACCGATGTACCGGTTTCCTGTGCCTCAAGCTTAAGCAATCTCATGAGGCGGGGGTCCTTGAGATCGGTTGATAGCCTGCTTTTCATCATTTATATAATACTGTTTTTCTGTTTTTATGTCAAATGTCTTTTTCGAAAACTATCCGCCGGACTGGGCGAACAACCCATCCCACATTTGTTGACGAAGAAATTGGTCTTTGGGTCCATTGAAATAAAGAACGCCACTTTTCAAGGCAAGTACCCAGTCGGCATGCACATTCACAAAGTGCCAGTCATGAGTACTGACGACCACAGAAAGATCTCGATGTTGAGCGCGATAGGTAACGAGGGTATTCCAAAATGTCCTGGCCGCACCGGGGTCCAAATGATTTGTCGGCTCATCGAGCAGCAACAGCTTTGGAACCTGCAATAACGCCCTGGCCAAAAAAGCTCTCTGCCGCTCTCCGGAGCTGAGTTTTCGAAGCGGCCTGGCTGCCAGCTTCACCAGTCCAAAGGCGCTGAGCATGCTTTCAAGCCTCGGATCTTTCCTGTGAGGAAGTCGCCCTAACAAGCCGGCCTTGGGCAAAAACGCCAATCGCAAAAGGTCGAGCAGGCGCAAATCCAGTGGATAAATATGTTCTTGTGGCACAAAAGCCGCATATTCGGATAACTCGCGTGCAGTAATCCGGCTGGAAGTTTTTCGAAAATGTTCAAGATAAAACTCCCCTTTGAGCGGCAACTGCTCTCCCAAAAGCCCGCGAAGCAATGTTGTTTTTCCACTCCCGTTAGGGCCGATCAAGGCAACAATCTTGCTGGCTGGCAGGTCAAAGGAAAGGGGCAACTGGGTAAAGGGAAGCTGGCTTTCATAACCTAAAACAACCTTTCTTGCGCAACAAAAATTTATTAACGTTTCCATAACAAAATCAGAAAGAGCGGTCCTCCGACAATCGTTGTAATAATCCCTATTGGAAATTCAAACGGGGGCAAAATCACCCTGGAAACCAAATCCGATATCACTAGAAATACAGCACCGAGTGGCAAACTAATTCCCAGCAACGTGCGCGTACTGGAAGGCGCCACACACAGTCTGACAATATGGGGAACAACAAGACCCACGAAACCAATGGCACCCGTTAAACAAACGATGAAAGACAAAAAGACACAGGTCAGTGCAAGCAAAATGAATCTCGACCTGAATGGAGAGACTCCGAGCGTTCTTGCCACACTGTCCCCGAGACTAAGAGCATCAAGGTGTCGAGAAAGAATAAAAAGCAAAATCATGCAAGGTACTGAAACGATTGCAAGCCATCCCACGTCTCGAAAACCAACCCAGGGAATATGACCAAACAGCCATCTGAGGCTCCCTCCTCCCATATGCTGGTAATAAAAAGAAAGCAGTAAGAAGAGTACCGAAGAAAGAACAAAGTTCATCCCCATCCCAAAAAGGATAATCCGTTCCACTTCTTTTCCCACGCGAGTGAACGTCAAAGCCATCAGTAATGAAGTGACTGAAAGCGCGAACAAAAACCCTGTTCCCAACGCCTCGACTGTATAAGAAGAAAATTTTAAAAAGACCTCCGCAAAAACAACGCCCAACGTGACAGCTGTCGAAGTCCCCAGAACATACGGCTCCGCAAGCGGATTTCTGAAAAGCACCTGGTAAGTTGCACCTAGAATAGCCAGACCGCCCCCACACAGCGCAACAAAGGCAACTCGAGGAACTCGCAGTTCCCACAAAATTCGAAATTCAATAGATTGTGAGTCGAAAAGGTGCCGCACGCTTGTCGGTTCTGCCCCAAAGAAAGGAGCAATCAAAATGACTGCAAAACTTGTACAAAGAATGGCAGCCCATACTCTAAAGCGCACGGCAAGACCCCGGAATGTTCCGTTTTCCTGGAATTTTTATTTCATCCAAATGGTGCAGGGGGGTAAAGGTCGATCTGGAAAAATGTTCTGCAGATAATGGCACAATCAGCACCCCGTCTTTCCACCACCGCTTGAAAACAGGTGCGAAATGCTTCGATTCCCCAGGAAAATTTTCCAAATAGAAAACCATGTCAATATCTTCCCGGGCCATCATCCACTCATCCGAAAGTTGGGGAAAGTCATAGGAAAGATTGGGTACAGCGTTGCGCCCACCCTGTCGCGCTATTAAGTCTGACAAGAACGTATTGGGTCCAAACGCTATCGTTGGGGCTACGCTGATAAGTATCAAAAAACGAAATGGTAACGTGGTGGAATCCAATTGCTGGAGGCAACGCGAATACCGTTCTATGAGCGGGGAGCGATGCATTCCATACAACTGCTTTAAGAGCATTTTTGATTGGCGTTCGAGATCTGAAAGAGACCGGATGTTTATTGTAAAATACGGAACGCGCAGCACCCTGAATGCTTTGTCAGTCGATGGTTGCTGAAAAGATTGATCGGTAATGACCCAGTCCGGTTGAAAACGAACAATACTTTCAATGCCGGGAGCAAAAACTGAACCCATCCTTGGAATGCGTTTTGCCTCTTCGGGATAGTCGCTAAAGGTGGTAGCGGCAACCACGTCCGCTCCCTTTCCGAGTTGGAAAAGTAACTCGGTGGTTTGGGGGGATAGGCTAACAAGACGGAGTCCAAGACACCATGACCCCCCGACAAACACCCAAAGAGCAGCTATTTTGCAAACAGTAGACACAAGTGCGCCTCACTATAACGGAAGCAATGTGACTTGATCAGGCTTCATTTTCAAGGGATTTCGGCCCACAAAAAGCACAAATTATCAAGCAGTTAACCGAGCCAAATCCCCGGACCTTTTGCGCTAAGCGTAACTTACCGATACGTTATGCAGAAGGTCATAGAAAAATGTTAAAATAATAAGTAGTACCCTGACACGGTACGAATAGGCCAAGTCGCAATGCAGCTGGTTTTGTTGCATGATGGGCAGCACGCTCCAGTCCATGTTGGTATCTGTGCACTTCATAGCATAAACGCATCCGACACAACCCTTACGGGAGGTGAGTAATGGATGAATTAAAGGCTACGGGGGTCGCGGAGGCACGTGATTATTTCACCTGCCAGCTCAAAGAATTGATGGAGAAACGGCAAGTCGCCGCCAAGGAGTATTCGGTCATCTATATTGCTGATCTTTTGTTGCGTTACATGGAGTCCGAGAAATTCTTCGTAAGGGATTCAGAAAATAAGCTGCATCATAATATCCTTGCTGATCTTTATGCCGAATTCATTCAAGGCAACGAAGAAACAAAAAGAATGACCCTGAGAAGGCTGGGAGACATTTGCCTGCTCATGACCGGCCTATTTGCTGATTACCTTAATCGAAAGTTAGTCGATTTGGACTACTATTTTGGCATGGGAGGAACTGCTTATCAGCAACTCGCTCACTTGGAATTGAACAAGACCAAACGTTCTTTGTTTGCCGAGCTTTCTGTAAAATTCAAACCCTTCTCTAATTTGCTTAACGAGATGAACGACAGAAGCAATATACAGTCGAATACCGATTTGTTGCGACTTTACGAGAAATGGCTTCTGACCGGGAGTGACCATTTGAGGGAGCTGCTCGCTCAAAATGGACTCACCTCCCTCATCCCGGTCGATCCGAAAGTCAGACATTAACGATATGAGATGGAGAGAATGGGTAAGGAATGAAGGCAATTATCTGCAAAATTGATCAGGCATTGAAAGGCCTTTATTCCATTGACCTTGTCTATCAGGCTCAAGATTTCCTAGTCGAAAACATTCCGACAAAGCCCACTCTGGTCATTGGAAATAAATGGATGGGAAACGGGGCTTTGCTCATTGAGGAAGAAGAACATCCGGAGCATGCGCTTTCTGTTGGCATTTATCTAAACCAGACCATACAAGCGGAACTCTCAAGTTTTGATCAATGGCCAAAAAAGTGCTGGTCCCTTTTGCAGATAAGTGCTTTCGCCATTGCTGCCGAAGAGGTCAGCCATTTCAACTACCTGCTTTTCAATGCGCTAGCAGGGAGGAGTGTAAGCCAGCTTGAGCTTGAGTTTCAGGCGGAGGTGGACAAATTTTTGCTTACCTATTTTGCAAATATAGGCTGGAGTCAATGGGACAAGAAAACGTTCACCCATCTATTCGAACAGTTCTTTATCAAATTTTCAATTTCAACAGAGATAAGCCCTGGGCAGAAGGAGCGGTATGTTCAGGCAAGCCAATTGGCCAAAGGACTCGTCCTTCGTTTTGAGAAATACCTGAGCAATCGTTTTCTTTACGAAAAAGCTTTTCGGCTGTTGAGACGCTTTTACCGTCTGAGTGTGGCAGATAAGATTAGTTTTGTGAATTCCCTGCAGGAGTAACCAAGAGAGGACGTTTTTGCTTCCAGCAGACACGCCAACTGCCAGCCCCACTCACAAAATCCCGTGTCTTCCAACCAGAGAAAATTGGCCCTTTGCAATCTTCCGAAGTGGTTAGGTAAAAACCGGGTTTCACCATTTGAAGTCGCGTCGCAATCACCTGCCCATTCGTTATGTTCCCATTCGGAAAGTACGGGGTCTCACCAGCTTGAAGCACATAGGCTGGCATACGGCTGAAAAGGTAGACATCCTGATCATCAAAGACTTGGCACCTGACAAAAAACCTTAACCCCGGAGCGTAGAATGGAACGAGGGCATAATCGTTCGGTGTGCATAATCCATCGAGAAAACGTCTTGATTCAAAATAGGCAGCCTGGTCACGATGAGAGGCAATGCCTTTCATGACCGGAACACCATACGGGTTAATCTCCGCACGCAACAGCTTGTGAACCCCAGCAATCCACGGCATGTAGCTCCATAAAGCCAGTGCCCCCAAGCATGTCACTTTGCAAGCCAACACAAGCTTCTGCTTTTCTGTGTTCTTATTCTGAGTGGGCCACATCACCAAAATAAATGCAATCGCAGCGAGCACGAAAAAAAATTGACCGCGGACTAACATCAACTGTTCCATTAGCGGATGGGGGTAACCGTAATGGAGAACGTCTGCGGAACTCAGTAAGGAAAACGCTAACAAAATTCCCGCTGCCGTTAATGAACGGCTCATATGATGCCGTTTAAGCCATATGGCAGTGAACAAGGCAGACGGGAATACAAAATAATGAATATAAAATACGAGCGTTTCTAAAGAGCCGCGAAGCGCTTTTATTAACAGCTCCCCGGAGCTCAGAATCCCGGGTCCCAAGTTGGGGATGACAAAAGTGAGGTTGGGATAACTGAGGGGGGGTAAAACTACCCAAGATCTTGGCACAAAGCCATAGACGATGTGCTTCCCTAATATTAAAGAAAAAACGAGTCCCATGCCTAGCAAGGGAGCAACAAGGCTTCCAAACCGACGCCAAAAAAGAGTTTTGTTCCGCAAAACGACAAACACAATAGCCACCCAGCAGGCCAGCGCACCGTATCCCGTCAGTATTGGCCTGCTAAAAACGGTGACGTGTAAGAATAGGGCTGAGTAAGTAAGCCAAATGCCACGGCTCTCTTCAATAAAACGCAACAGGAAATAGGTCGCCCCTAAAAGCCCCAGTGTCGCCAACACATGGTTAAACGTATACGTCGGATAACCATAGGTTCCTGTCGCTATTAACGCTCCAAATACAATGGGAAGCGCAGATTTAAAGTAACGACAAAGAATCAGCACACTAAAAATCGTGGCCAACGTCCATAGCAGTAAGCCCACTATCCGCAGGGAAAGAAGGGTCGTTGGAAGTATTTTTAATGCTGCCCCGTAAACAAGAGGAGAAAGGGGACCGTACATCCATGTGAAGTTCTTATAAGGCAGCTCCCCACGAGAAACCCGTTCGTAAGCATCCAAATCCCTAAATTCTTCCGGATGAGGCGGAAGACAAAGCATTGGAATTCTCAAAATAAAAAACAGCAGTAACAGCAAAAGACAAAGTTTTCGTGGATTTGAAACCATTTGGAAAAGCGTAAGGCTGAAAAATGAAGAAAAAGCGCCTACTGTATTATCGGCAAGAAAGTAAGATAGGTTTAGATAGTGTAACTACCAACGAATTGCTTCACAAGTAATGCGACCGAGGAGCGGTGCGCTAATTCTGATTTTTAACCTGGTTGGCTCAAAACTCCGACACCGTGTATTTTTTGGATTGAATAAGTCTAAAAACTAC